>JBAQGU010000713.1:0-5033 GCA_049287975.1 Roseiarcus sp. | reverse complement strand
GTCGAGCTCGGCAATTGTTCGGCCAGGCTCTTGGCGTCGGCGGCCGGCCCGGCGACGATGAGATGCACCCGGCCCGCATAGATGATGGCGTCGTTGGTGCGCCCCATCGCGGTGACGAAATCCGGGTGCGGCGGCGGCAAGGGCGCGATCCCCATCCCGTCGACGACGCGATCGAGGGGGAATTTCAGCGTATGCGCCTTGTGCAGCGCGACTTCGAGCGAGCGCGCGACGATCTGGCAGCCTCCCGCCAGGCTCTGCGTGGGCGCGTAGATGAAGGTCAATCGCGACGGCGCCAGCCCGCAATCCGCGGCGACCTCGCTGACGACGGCCGGCGGGGGCGGCCGATCGCCCTCGAGCACCAGAACCCCCTCAGTCGCCTCGTCGGCATAGGAGATATCGCCGAACAGCGCCTCCTTTCGGGCCAGTGCGCGCGCCGGACCCGAGCCCAGCGCGAAAAACGCGCCCTGGCCGTCGCCGTGCGAGAGCCGCCAGCCCGCGTACTGGCTCGCCAGGCAAGCCGTCACCGGGTTCGACGAACGGACCGCGATCGACCAGGGCCAGCGCGGCGTCGCAGCGTCGGGAAGCAACGCAACATCGCCCAATCCGCCCATGCAGATTTCGGCGAGCCTCAGGCCCGCCGAAACGCCGCCGACGCAATGGGCCCCCGCATCGATCAGCGTTTCGCCGAGTTACAAGCCGGGGTAAGCGGATAAGCGGTGACGTATGCACATTTGCCTAAACTGCTCGTCACTTTGCCCATTACCAATCGGCCCTCGTCGCGAGCCTCCCAAAGGCAAATAGGCGCGGACATAAACCGGTACGTAGCGACCCCCGCCTCAACCGCCCCTCAAATTCTCCTCCGCCGCGACTTCGCGAACGTGTCGAACGCGACCGCGAGAACGATGATCACGCCGATCACGATTTGCTGGATGTAGGACGACACGTTCATCAGCACGAGGCCGTTGAGCAGGACGCCGATCAGGATCGATCCGATCACCGTGCCGAAGATCGTGCCGGAGCCGCCGAACAGGCTGGTGCCTCCGATCACGACCGAGGCGATGACGGTCAGTTCGTAGCCGGTGCCCGCGACCGCCTCGGCCGAGTTGAGGCGCGCCGCCAGGACGAACGAGCCGAGGCCAGCGAAGAAGCCCATGATCACATAGACGCTGGCGATGACGCGGTTGACGTTCAGGCCCGAGAGCCGCGCCGCCTCGGGATTGCCGCCGACCGCGTAGACTTGCCGGCCATAGCGCGTGTAGCGGAGCACGACATGGGCGAGAATCGCGGCGCTGAGAAAAATGATCACCGGGATCGGCACGGGGCCGAGCTTGCCCTGGCCCCACCAGGTGAACGACGGCTCGAAGCCCGAAATCGGGCCGCCCGCGGCGGAGAGCAGCGCGGCGCCGCGAAACGCCGACATGCCGCCGAGCGTGACGACGAACGGCGGCACCTTCAGCCGAGTGATCGCGAGGCCCTGGAGATAGCCGCACGCGAGCCCCACCGCGATCGCGGCGAGCGCCGCCAGACCCCAGCCGTAGCCGAGGCCGCCTTCGCCGACCGTGAACCTGTCCTGCAACCCGCCCTTGGCGACCGCGGCGGCGACGAGGCCGCAGAGCGCGACGAGCGAGCCGATCGACAGATCGATGCCGGCGGTCAGGATCACGAAGGTCATGCCGATCGCGAGCAGCCCCGTGATCGAGACCTGCCGCATCACATTGAAGAGGTTGATCGAGGAGAGAAAGCGCGGCTCGACGATCGCGAACAGTCCCATCAGCACCAACAGGAAGATCGTCGGCGCGAAGCGCGCGACGAAGCCGAACACGTCGACTCCCCTGGCCTCGCCCGCTTCGCCGATCTTCGCATTGGTCTTCGCAATCGTCATGGGGCCCTCAATGCGTCGAAGCGGGGCGATCGGCCGCCCCCTCATGCGTGGTCATCATCGACATCAATATCTCCTGGGTCGCCGCCGTGCGCGCGATCTCGCCGGTCACGCGGCCCTCGCGCATCGTCACGATGCGATCGCAAACCGCCAGAATCTCGGGCAGTTCGGACGAGATGACGATCACTGCGATGCCCGACTTCGCCATCTCGATCAAGAGATTGTGCACCTCGACCTTGGAGCCGATGTCGATGCCGCGCGTAGGCTCGTCGACGATCAGGATTTTGGGCCGCAGCGCGAGCCATCGCGCGAGCACCACCTTCTGCTGATTGCCGCCGGATAGATTGCCGACCGCCTGATCGGGGCTCGCCATGCGTATGCTGAGGAGGCGCCTGTATTCGTCGACGAGGCGGCCCTCTTTGCGCTCGTCGATGAAGATTCCGAGCCGGCTGATCTGATCGTGAGCGGCGATCGTCAAATTTGTGCGGATCGCGAGCCTGAGAAACAGCGCCTGTTTCTTGCGGTCCTCCGGGACGAGGCCAATGCCGCGCGCCATCGCGTCGCTGGGGCCGAGGAACGAGACCGGCTCGCCCTCGATCGCGATCGAAGCGGCGTCGAACCGGTCGGCGCCGAAGATCGCGCGCGCGGTTTCCGTCCGGCCGGCGCCGACGAGGCCGGCGAGGCCGAGGATTTCGCCCTTGTGGGCGCGCAGCGAGACGTCGATCAGTTCGATCGCGTGCGGATCGCGGGCGGTGCGCCGGCGCGTCAGGCCTTTGACCTCGAGCGCCACGCCGCCGTGTTCTGGGATCGGCCTTATCCCATAGAGCGCGCCGACATCGCGGCCGACCATCATGCGAATGATCGCGTCGACGCTGGTCTCGGCGACGCGGCCGGAGCCGACGAAGCGCCCGTCGCGAAGAACCGTGAATCGCTCGCAGAGCCGGAACACCTCCTCGAGCCGATGGGTGACGAAGATGACGGACAGACCGTCGGACTTCAGGGTTCGGATGATGCTGGCGAGATTTGCGACCTCCGCTTCGCTGAGCGCCGAGGTCGGCTCGTCCATCACGATCAGCCGTGAACGCATCGACAGCGCGCGCGCGATTTCGACGAGCTGCTGCTCCGCCACCGAGAGATCGCGGACCAACGTCATGGGATCGCGGCGAAGCCCGATCTTGTCGGTTATCGCTCTGGTCTCCGCGGCCAGCTTTCGCCAGCTGACGAACAGCCTCGAACCGGGCTCGCGGCCGATGAACACGTTCTCGGCGATCGACATGTCGGGAGCGAGGGTGAATTCCTGGTAGATTGTGACGACTCCCGCACGCTGCGCGTCGTGCGGCGTGGCGAAGGCGACCGGCTCGCCGAACAGCTCGATCGTTCCGGAGTCCGCCGAATGCGCGCCCGACAGTATTTTCAGCAGCGTCGATTTGCCGGCGCCGTTCTCGCCGAGCAGCGCGTGAATTTCGGCCTCGCCCACCTCGAGATGAACGTCCTCGAGCGCGAGCACCCCGGGGAAGCGTTTGCTGACGCCACGCATTCTGAGAATCGAATGTTGCGGTTCCTCGTCGGCGGAAGGCGCGGTCGCCGCGGCAACGATCATGCGACATCTCCGTCATTGCGAGCGTAGCGAAGCCATCCATCTCTCCACGAGATGGTCGGTTGAAGAGTTTCCAAAGGCGCCGTAGTCAGCATTTCAGGGCTTTGCCGCGTCGGCGGATGAAGCGCGGCCAAATCGCCGGGTCGGCGTCGACGGAACCGTGGATTGCTTCGCTTTGCTCGCAATGACCGGTGAGGCCTCATGCTTCGTGGACTCACTGATTGTCGGCGTCGCCTCGACATGAGTTCGGCGCGACCCGCCGACGCATCCTACGAAAGGTGCGTCGGCGGCCTCGACCGAGGTTAGGTGACTACTTGACCTAGCCCAGGCGCTCGGCCTCGTTGAGGTTCGCCTTGGTGATCGCGATCGGCGTCAGCAGCGTGATCTGCTGCTCGGGCTTCTTGCCGTGCTTGAGGAAGTCCGCGAGGATTTGAACCGACATTGAGCACTGCTTGGCGGGGAACTGCTCGATCGTCGCCGCCAAGCCGCCGTCGCGCACCTGCGCGAGCGCCTCGGGCAGGGCGTCGAAGCCGATGATTGGGATCTTGATATTGCGCGCTTTGACGGCCTCCATCGCGCCCAGCGCCATGTCGTCGTTGGCCGCCACGATCACTTGCGGCGGCGTCGCCATGCCCGCGAGCGCAGCCTCGGTCACCGAAAGGCCCTTCGCGCGGTCGAAGCCGGCGGTCTGTTCGAACACGATCTTGTACTTGGCGCCCGCCTTGTCGAGCACGTTGTGCAGGCCCTTGTTGCGGTCGATCGCGGGGCTCGCGCCCGACTGGCCCTGCAGGTTGATGATCGTCGCGCCGTCCGGAAACAGTTTGACGACCAGGTTGCCCTGGGCCTCGCCGCCCTTGACGTTGTCGGCGCCGACATGGCCGAGAATGCCCTTCACCGAGGGAACCCGGCGATCGACGGTGACGACAGGCACGTTGGCGTCGACGGCCTCCTGCAACGCGGGGGCCATCGCATCGACTTCGTTCGGACTCAGCACAATGCCCTTGACGCCCTTGGTGAGCGCCGCCTCGATGTCGGCGGTCTGCTTGGGCGAGGACACCTGTCCGTCGCTCTGCAGCACGTTGTAGCCTTGCTTCTCCCCTTCGGCCACGAAGGCCTTCATCATATGGACGAAGAACGGAAAGGTCAGGCCCGGCACCGAGGCCAGGATCGTGTCTTTGTCGGCGGCGAAAGCAGGGGTCGCCAAAGCCACGGCCATCAGGCCTGCGACAGCGATTCGGCGGGTTATTCGCATTGATAATTCCTCCCAGTTCAGGCTTTCCGGCTTCCCGGAGATTTCCTTGGACGAACGCGCCCTGTCAGAGGGCGGCGTTCCGCGGCAGCATAGCAGCGAAACGGCTGACATGTCACCCGGCGCGGCGCCCATTGTAAGGGCAAATCGGGCGGAGAGGCCCCTTTACCGTCACGGCGGGCAAAGCGAGGCAGCCCGGACGAAGGCCGTCATTGCGAGCAAAGCGAGGGCAATCCAGACTAAGCCGCAGTTGGAGACCCCTAGTCTGGGTCGCTTCGCTTTGCTCGCGATGACGGAGAGGGTTAGGT
>JBAQGU010000712.1:0-3672 GCA_049287975.1 Roseiarcus sp. | reverse complement strand
CACCCGGCAGAAGGACGGCCAGTTCGGCATCGGCGTGATGAAGCCGGACGGCTCGGGCGAACGGATCATCACCGAAGGCTACCACAATGAAGGGCCGACTTTCGCGCCCAACGGTCTGTTCGTGATGTTCTTCCGCGACCCCGGCGGCGAATCCGGCGCCAAGATCTACATGGCGGACGTTTTCGGCCATGGCGAATTCCCGGTCCCGACGCCCGGCTACGCCTCGGATCCATCCTGGGGGCCATTGATGAATTGAGGAGCGTGACGTCGAAGGCGCTTGCCTTCGACGGCTCCGCAGGGTCAGTTGGTTCGGCGCGAGAGAGATAGCCGATGCCGATGTCCCTGGGTTTCATCTTCATGGCGACCCGCCGGGATCGCACAACGCCGGACGCGCGCGCGCGCATCGACGAGGCGCTGGCGCTCGGCGTTCGCAACATCGGCTTCAAGGACGTCGGCCTGCCCTATGCGGAGCTGAAGGAATTGGCCGGCGCGATCCGTTCCGGCGGCGCGCAGGTGTTTTTCGAGGTCGTTTCGCTGGACCGCGAGTCCGAGCTTCGCTCCGCAAGCGCCGCGGCCGATTTCGGCGTCGACTGGCTGCTGGGAGGCGTGCGCGCCGCCGAGGTCGCGCCGATCGCCAAGGCCGCGGGTTTGAACTACGCGCCCTTCCCAGGCGCTGTCGTCGGCCACCCGAGCGCCCTGGTCGGTTCGATCGAGGCGATCGCGGCGAGCGCCAGAGTTCTGTGTGAGATCGATGGGGTGGGCGGGCTGGATCTGCTGGCCTATCGCCACGCCGGCGATCCCCCGGCGCTGATCAGGAGCGTCGTCGGCGCGGTCGACAAGCCGGTGATCGTCGCCGGATCGATCAACGATCCTGCCCGTATCGGCGTTGTACGTGCGAGCGGCGCGGCAGGCTTCACCATCGGTTCGGCGGCGATCGACGGCGATTTCCCAGCCACCTCGCGGGACTTTCCGACGCAAATCCGCGCGATCCAACAGGCCGCCGGCGCGAGAGCGCCGACCGAAACGCCGCACTCCACCGAAGCGCACGCATGAGGAAGGTTCAGCACATGTACTTGCACGCCGCGGTCGCCATCGCCGCGCTCGCTGTTCTGACCGCAGGCCCGGCCGTGGCCGAATCGCGCCAGGTGACCTTTCCTGGCGCGGAAGGCGTGATGCTGTTCGGCTGGATTTATATGCCGCCGACCCCCGGACCGCATCCGGCGATCGTCGCGTTGCACGGATGCGCCGGCCTGTTCGGCAAAGATGGCCTCCCTAGCGCGCGGCACGCGGATTGGGGCGAGCGCTGGGCGACCGCGGGCTATGTCGTGCTGTTTCCGGACAGCTACGGCTCGCGGGGTCTCGGGCCGCAATGCAAGACCGCCGAGCGCAGCGTTCACCCTGGCCGCGAACGCGTCGACGATGCGAACGCCGCGCTACACTTCCTGATCGGGCGCGCGGATATCGACGCCAAGCAGATTTCGCTCGTCGGCTGGTCGAACGGCGGTTCAACGGCGCTGTATGCGGTCCAACCGAGAAACAACCCGGCGAAGGCGAACGGGGGCGCGGATTTCGCGCGCGCCATTGCCTTCTATCCGGGCTGCCGGACACCGCTGGAGACCGCCCGCTGGAGGACGCGGCTTCCCCTGCTGGTCCTCATCGGCGCTGCCGACGACTGGACGCCCGCGGCCCCCTGCGTCGATCTGATCGGCGCCGCGAAGGCCAAGAACGAACCCGCCGAAATATTCACTTATCCCGACGCCTATCACGACTTCGACCACCCGAGCATGCCCGTCCATACCGTCGAGGGCTTGGCGTTTACCGCCGACGGCGACGGGCAGGCGCATACCGGCACGAACCCGGAGGCGCGCGCGAACGCAATCGAGCGCGTGATGGAGTTCTTGCGACGGTGAGCGCTGTTGTAGACGAGGTAGCGGACAGTCGCTGACCGCGTTGGTTCGACCCGGCGCACATTCGGAAAATGAGGACAGCCGCGCTCAGCGAGCGGCTGCAGCTTCACATCTAGCGCGCCGCCGCCGGCTTACCGGCGCGCAACGCCGACGCGCGGGGCTGGCTCGATCCGGTCGAGCCAGCGCTTACGTTCCGGGACTTCGAAAATCGACCATCGCCGCCCCGCGCTCGAACGCTCCGCTCAACGCCCAGTCTGCCAGCGGCCCTTCCTACCAAGCAAGCGCGACGCCTCCACCCTTGACCGAAACATCGTTCTTCACCGCAACCCCGCGCCGATCCGCATCCTGCATATCCTGCGACCAAAGCCTCTCGCAGCCGCTCGGCGTCGCCACCGCTGGATCATCCCGTCATAGCGCGAGAGCCCGTAACGCTCGGCGAAGTCGAGCCCCAGTTCGTGTGTCTCGACCGTCAGCGGCGCGACGCTGAGCAGGCCGAGCAGCAGCGTCAGAAACTCGTGCGCTTCGCGCCAGCCCATGCGCAGCTTACGGCGCATGATGTTGGTCGCTTGATCGCCATATATACAGTTCAAAACTGTCTATATATAACGCTGACAGCCGTCCCCACCAGACCCGAAGGGAAACTTTTCCGTCCTGCAAAGCCTTGAAAGCTCACGAAATGGAATTGGGATCGCCCCTTTCTCGCCTCCCTCAGGAATTCGTCGTGGGCAGTTGGCGCAATCGTTGCTATCGTGACCCGCGTCGGGGTGAGGACCGACCTTTCGGACCGGGGGACGAAAATGGTGGACTGGGCGCCCTACATCATGGAATGGGGCTCGATCCTGCTGCGGTGGCTGCATGTCACCGCCGCGATCGCGTGGATCGGGGCGTCGTTCTTTTTCATGCACCTCGACGCCTCTTTGCGCAAAGAGCGCAAGATGAACCCGGGCGTGTACGGGGTCTCCTGGCAGGTGCACGGCGGCGGCTTCTACGAGATGAGCAAATACACGCTCGCGCCGCCGAATCTGCCGGACCATCTGGTCTGGCACAAATGGCAGGCCTATTGGACCTGGATCTCGGGCTTCGGCCTGCTCTGTTGGATCTATTACGGCCAATCGACCTTCTTCCTGATCGATCCCGCCGTGCTGCCGCTGGCGCCCTGGCAGGCGGCCGCGGTGGGGATCGTCGCGCTCGCACTCGGCTGGATCGTCTACGACCTCATCTGCAAATCGCCGCTGGCCAGGAACGACGCGCTGCTCGCGCTTGTCGGCTTCGGCTACGTAGTGCTGACGAGCTGGGTCTTCACGCTGCTGTTCTCGGGCCGCGGCGCGCTGATCCACACCGGCGCGCTGATGGCGACGATGATGACGGCCAACGTGTTCTTCGTGATCATGCCCAATCAGCGCAAGCAGGTCGCCGCGCTGATCGCAGGCAAGACGCCCGATCCCAAATGGGGGAACGAATCGAAGCAGCGCTCGACCCACAACAATTACATCACGCTGCCCGTGCTGTTCATGATGCTGTCGAACCACTATCCCGTGGTCTACGCCAATGCGCGGATCATTCCCGCGCTGGTGACCTGCATCATCATCGCGGGCGCGCTGGTCCGCTATTTCTACAACATGTTCCACGACGAGCACATCGCCCCGCCGTGGTGGACGTGGCTCGCGGCGGCGGTCGCGATGTGGGCGGCGTTCTGGATCGCGACGGCGGCCTCGCCGGGCATGCGCCCCGCGCTCGGCCTCGCCGAACTCGACTCGGTCCAGGC
>JBAQGU010000711.1:0-7399 GCA_049287975.1 Roseiarcus sp. | reverse complement strand
GGCCAAGACGGCCGAGACGGAGCTCGACGTCGTCGAGGGCATGCAGTTCGATCGCGGCTATCTCTCGCCCTATTTCGTCACCAACGCCGAGAAGATGATCGCCGAACTGGAGGACCCCTATATCCTTATTCATGAAAAGAAGTTGTCTTCGCTGCAGGCGCTGCTGCCGCTGCTCGAGGCGGTCGTGCAGGCTGGCAAGCCGCTGCTGATCATCGCTGAGGACATCGACGGCGAAGCGCTGGCGACATTGGTCGTCAACAAGCTGCGCGGCGGGCTCAAGGTCGCTGCGGTGAAGGCGCCGGGCTTCGGCGATCGGCGCAAGGCGATGCTCGAGGACATCGCGATCCTCAGCGCCGGCACCGCGGTGTCGGAGGACCTCGGCATCAAACTCGAGAACGTCACGCTCGCCATGCTGGGCCACGCCAAGCGGGTCCGCATCGAGAAGGAAACCACGACGATCATCGACGGCGCCGGCAAGAAGACCGACATCGAGGGCCGCATCGCGCAGATCAAGGCGCAGATCGAGGAGACCACCTCGACGTACGACAAGGAGAAGCTGCAGGAGCGCCTGGCCAAGCTGGCGGGCGGCGTCGCGATCATCCGCGTCGGCGGTTCGACCGAGGTCGAGGTCAAGGAGAAGAAGGACCGGGTCGACGATGCGCTGAACGCGACCAAGGCGGCGGTCGAAGAGGGGATCGTAGCGGGCGGCGGCGTCGCGCTGCTGCGCGCAAGGGCCGCGCTGGGTCAATTGACCAATGAAGTTCCGGATGTTCAGTCCGGCATCAACATCGTCTTGCGCGCCCTCGAGGCGCCGATCCGCCAGATCGTCGAAAACTCCGGGGTCGAGGGTTCGATCGTCGTCGGGAACATCGTCGACCACAAGTCGCAGACCTACGGTTTCGACGCCCAAAACGAGAAATATGTCGACATGCTGACCGCGGGCATCCTCGATCCCGCGAAGGTCGTGCGGATCGCGCTCCAGGACGCCGCCTCGATCGCCGGTCTGATGATCACCACCGAGGCGATGGTTTCGGAGAAACCGGTCAAGAACGCTCCCGCCATGCCCGGCGGCGGCGGAATGGGCGGCATGGGCGGCGGGATGGACTATTGATCTAGCCCTCGACCGATGCTGTAAAATCGGGTTGCGGCGGCGCGCCATCTGGCGCGCCGCTCGCGTCGGGCGCAATCCGGGTGAGAACGTGAGGCGACGGGAAGTCGAGTCGGGCATTGCCCGGTTGCCGGCCGAAATCGTTCAGTCGTTCGAGGGACGCCTCGACGAGGTCGTCCCGGACATTTTTTCGATGATGTGCCCGATCGAGGCTTGCTCGGCTTTGGCGCGGCGATTCGACAACTACATCCTGTCGACCGCGCCGTCGGAGAAGAACGCATCCGAATTTGTCAACGTCGTGATCGAAACTCGCGGCGAATACACGATCGGCCGTACTGTCGTCGATCACGAGAAGCGGACGAAGCGCGCGCCCAATTGCCACGTCGCGTTCGCCGCCGAGCGCGATAAGTTTTCGCTCTCCTGAAGAACACGTTTGCGGCGTCGAGGTGAGGACGACGAGCAGCGAATGACCGGAAAGATAAATCGAACGCGTCGACTTCGCTCCGCGCGACGAAAAAGGGCGCCCGACAGGGGCGCCCTTCCGAGAGACTCACCCGATCGCAATCGGGTCCAAGACGACTTCAGGCGGCTTTCCTGCCATTCGGCGAAGCGTCGATCGTCTTGCTGGCGCCCTGGATCGCGATCGTACGAGGCTTCTGCGCCTCGGGCACCTCGCGCACGAGCTCGATGTGCAGGAGGCCATTCTCGTAGGTTGCTCCGGTCGCGCTCACGTGGTCCGCCAAATGGAACCGGCGCTCGAATGCGCGCGCCGCGATGCCCTGGTAGAGCACCTCACGCTTATCGCCCTCGCTCTTCTCGACGGCTTCCTTCGAACCCCGTACGGTCAAAGTGTTCTCGCGGGTTTCGACGCTGAGTTCGGCATTCGAGAAGCCCGCCACGGCCAGCGTAATCCGATAGGCGTTTTCGCCGGTCCGCTCGATGTTGTAGGGCGGGTAGCTCTGACCATTCGTATCGGGACCAGCATGCTTATCGAGCATCGAAAGCAACCGGTCGAACCCGATGGTCGAACGATAGAACGGCGAGAAATCATAATTCAACATGACATATCCTCCATTGGAAGCGACATGACGGTCTCCAGCGCCCCACTGTGGCGACGCTGGCCGTTTGTACGTCCATTACCAGACCGTACGAACAAATATTTGGGAGCGGCGGCGCGCGCCCGCAAGGGTCGGCAGGGGCGCTCGCCAAAAAAAAGACAGCGTTGCTGGGCAGAGCCTTTGCGCGCGAACCGGTCACTCGCTATACCGCGTGGCGCCACCGAAAACCGGGCAGCGGACAGAGGATGCAAAGACATGAACCGCGCATATTTTCGGATCGCCTTCGTCCTGGCCGCTCTGGGCGGCTTCGGCTACGCGCACGCACAGAAGAAGGATGACGAGCCGCCTAAGCCCCTGCCTCCCTTGCAAAAGAACTTTCCGCTCGATCAGACTTGGTCGCTGCGCGAGCTCAATGGCAAGCCTGTGCCTTCCACCCTCGACGTCAGCCTGAAGATCGACGGCGCATTGCATGGGTCGGGGTTCGCCGGCTGCAATTCGTGGTCGGCGGTGATGTATCCGATCAAGGATCAGCACCTAGCCGTCGGGCAGTACGCCTTGACCAAGAAGCAGTGCGACAAGGATACGATGGCGATCGAGACCGGCTTCCTTTCCGCGCTACTCGCCTCGCCCGCTTGGGACCTCGTCAATGGCGAGCTCGTCATCAAGGGGCCGCGCGGGGCGCTGAGACTGGTCCGGTCGCTCTAGCCGCTCTCCCGCGCGCGAGAGGCTCTAGCCGCTCTCCCGCGCGCGAGAGAGAGTTCATCCCGCGATCGTCGCCGGCCCGTCATCGTGGGGCTGCAGAGCCAGGCGCCGCTTGTGGAAGGCCGCCAGCGTCGAGCGATGTCCGATCGAGATGAGGGTTGCGTCCGGCAACGTTTCGATGATCGCTCGGTAAAGGTCAGCTTCGCTCTTTTCGTCGAGCGAGGCCGTAGCCTCGTCGAGAAACAGCCAGTCGGGCCTCGCCAGCAGCGCGCGCGCGACCGCGAGCCGTTGTTGTTCGCCGCCCGATAGCCGCATCTGCCAATTGTCGGATTGGTCGAGGCGATCGACGAGCGATCCCAAGCCGACACTTTCGAGCGCCTCGCGCAAGGCGTCATCTGAAAACGCGGTCCCAGCCGAAGGGTACGCGATCGCGTCGCGAAGCGCGCCGATCGGAATATACGGGCGCTGCGGTAGCAGCATCAGCTTCGCATAGGCGGGCTGGTGAATTTCTCCCGAACCGAACGGCCAGAGTCCCGAGATCGCTCGAAACAAGGTGGATTTGCCGGCGCCGCTCGGTCCGACGAACAAGGTCGATTCCTGCGGCACGAGCACCAGATTGCCAAGCCGAGCGAGCTTGCGACCGTCGGGCAGGCCCAGCTCGAGTTCTGGGATTTCCAGCGTCGCGCCACTCGAAGGCCCGGTGACGACGTGCGGCGGCCTCGTATGGGCGGCGAGCGCGCGCGCGAAGGAATCGTCGAACGTAGTCAGTCGGTGGACCGTCGCGCTGAAATCGGCGAGCCCGATGTAACGGTCGACGAAGAAATTCATCGAAGTGTTGACGTTGCTGAAAGCGTCCGCGGATTGGTTGAATTGTCCGAAGTTCACCTTTTTCATATAATAGAAGGGTGCGACGATGACATAGGGAATTATGACGGATATCTGGCTGTAGAACTGATTGAACGCGATCAGAAACGTCCGCACCTTGATGATGCTACGGACGGTCTCGAAGACTCTCTCGAACACCGTCGCCGCGCGAGCGATCTCCCGATCCTCGCCCTTGAGCAGGGCGATCTGTTCGCTGTATTCGCGGATGCGCGCGAGGTCGAAGCGAAAATTCGCCTCGACGGTCTGTTGACGGAAATAGAGCGCCGAAAGTCTTCGTCCGATGAGCTGCATCATGCCGGTCGCAAACAGCGCATACAGGAAGGCGACCCAGAACAGGAATCCGGGAATTTCAAAATCGAAAAACGGGACCGTCATGCCGCGCGAGATGCCCCAGAGAATGATCGAAAAGGAAACGAAGTTCGTCGCCGACGAGATGACTTGAATGGTGTAGTTGTAAATGCCGACGTTTCCGGAATTGCTGCCGACGCTGATGCCGCTTATGAAGCCGCCCACGTCCTGGGAAATGCGCTGGTCCGGGTTGTCGGTATTATCGGACGTGAGCGCCAATTTGTAATGCATCGCGTTCACCAGCCAGCGCGTCGTATAAGAGGCGGTCATCCATCGCCGCCATTGCAGGACGAAGTTGGACGCGACATAGAACTCGATCATCGCTGCGGCTATCGAAGCCAACGCCAGCGGCAAGAAGACAAAGAGCAACTGATACCAGAAAGCGACGCGATGGCTTTCGTCGGGAACTTGGATCGCGTTGCCGAAATCATTCTGAAAAAAGTTCAAGCGAACGCTGAGCGCGACCTGAAACTGGTTGAGCAGGACGAGAAAGACGACGCAGGCCCGCGCGTAGGAGGTTTGCCTGACTATCAACGGACGCAGCAGGGGCGGGCGCACAGTGATCGGCGTCGCCGCCTCGAAGAACGGGTCCGCGATCCCCATCACCCGACGTACGATCCGGAAACGCGAAATCGCCGAGATGGCGATCACGAATACCGCCGTCGCGATCGGCAGGTAGCGAGGGAGGGCATATTCCTTGTACGCCTCCGGCCAGTAGCCCAGAAAATTTACAAGATCGGCAGCCCCGAAGAGCACAGTTTCAACCGAGAACAATTCCGTCAGGAGCTCGAGGAACGTCGACACGCGCAGAGCTGGCAGCGAGGCGAGAGTAGCGAGTCCAGAGGCGACGCCAAGTCCGACAGCCATCCCGTCCGATTCGAAGACGCCGACCGCGAGGGCGACGAACGCGAAGACGGCTAGGCTCAGTAGGCGCATGAGGGGGGAAACCTGGCGGAGAGGATGGGAAGGCGAGAGAGCCGCACTAGCAGACCCGGTGGCGCAAAAGAAGGCTGTGCGCCCCAGCGCGGACGTGAAATCTTCGTAATGCCGCGGGCGATCGTGGACCCGCGGACCGCATTCGCCCCCAAGCTCCGAGCCGGCCTGCGCCATAGCCGATAGCTGGCGCGAGAGCTCCCTAGGCGAGCCGAACCGTCGAGCAAAAAGGGCGGCCGAAGCCGCCCTTTTTCAATTTTCGACCAACGTGAGGCTGGATCAGAAATCCATGCCGCCCATGCCGCCGCCGCCGCCGCCGCCCATCGGCATCGCCGGCTTGTCCTTGGGCATTTCGGCGACCATCGCCTCGGTCGTGATCAAAAGGCCTGCGACCGAGGCTGCGTCCTGCAGAGCCGTGCGCACGACCTTGGCGGGATCGATGATGCCGGCCTCGATCATATCGACATATTCGTCGGTCTGGGCGTTGAAGCCGTAGGTCTGCGAGTTGTGCTCGAGGATTTTGCCCACGACGATCGAACCTTCGCCGCCCGAATTTTCGACGATCTGTCGGATCGGCGACTCCAAGGCCTTCAGCACGATGTTGATTCCGGCCTGCTCGTCGGCGTTTTCGCTCTTGAGCTTGGCGACCGCGGCCTTGGCGCGCAGCAGCGCGACGCCACCGCCCGCAACGATGCCTTCCTCGACCGCCGCGCGGGTTGCGTTGAGGGAATCGTCGACGCGGTCCTTCTTCTCCTTGACTTCGACTTCCGTCGCGCCGCCGACGCGGATCACCGCGACGCCGCCCGCGAGCTTGGCCAGACGCTCCTGCAGCTTCTCCTTGTCGTAGTCCGAGGTGGTCTCCTCGATCTGCGCCTTGATCTGTCCGACGCGGCCTTCGATGTCGGACTTCTTGCCGGCGCCGTTGATGATCGTGGTGTTTTCCTTCTCGATGCGGATGCGCTTGGCCTTGCCGAGCATGGCGAGCGTGACGTTCTCGAGCTTGATGCCGAGGTCCTCGGCGATCATCTGGCCGCCGGTAAGGATCGCAATGTCCTCGAGCATCGCCTTACGGCGATCGCCGAAGCCAGGCGCCTTGACGGCCGCCACCTTGAGGCCGCCGCGCAGCTTGTTGACGACGAGCGTGGCGAGCGCCTCGCCCTCGATGTCTTCGGCTATGATGACAAGCGGCTTGCCCGTCTGAACGACCGCCTCGAGCACCGGAAGCATCGGCTGCAGCGAGGAAAGCTTCTTCTCGTGGATGAGGATGTAGGCGTCCTCGAGTTCGGCCACCATCTTTTCGGCGTTGGTGATGAAATAGGGACTGAGATAGCCGCGATCGAACTGCATGCCCTCGACGACGTCAAGTTCGGTCTCCAGGCTCTTGGCCTCCTCGACGGTGATGACGCCCTCGTTGCCGACCTTCTGCATCGCTTCGGCGATCATCTTGCCGATCGACTTGTCGCCGTTCGACGAGATGGTGCCGACCTGAGCAATTTCAGCGGAGTCCTTGATCTTCTTCGATCGATGCGCGATGTCCTTGACAGCCTCGATGACCGCCATATCCACGCCGCGCTTCAGGTCCATCGGGTTCATGCCCGCTGCGACCGCCTTGGCGCCTTCCTTGACGATCGCGTGAGCGAGAACCGTCGCTGTCGTGGTGCCGTCGCCGGCGGTGTCGTTGGTCTTAGAGGCGACCTCGCGCACCATCTGCGCGCCCATGTTCTCGAACTTGTCGGAGAGTTCGATCTCCTTGGCGACCGTCACGCCATCCTTGGTGATGCGCGGCGCACCATAGCTTTTGTCCAGGATAACGTTGCGACCCTTCGGGCCGAGCGTGATCTTTACCGCCGCGGCAAGTACATCGACACCGCGCAGCATACGCTGACGGGCATCGTCGCCGAACCGAACGTCTTTTGCAGCCATTTGTGTGATCCTTCCTGAAATCGTTGATGCGGCCGAGTCACGCGGCCTTTTTCTTGGTGCTCGCGCGGCCTTCGATGACACCCATGATGTCCGACTCCTTCATGATAAGGAGTTCCTCACCGTCGAGCTTCACCTCTGTGCCCGACCATTTGCCGAACAGGATGCGATCACCCGCCTTAACCTCCAGGGCGACGATGTGACCTTGTTCGTCACGGGCGCCGGGACCGGCAGCGACAACTTCGCCCTCCATCGGTTTTTCCCGGGCTGTATCCGGTATGATGATGCCGCCGGCGGACTTCTCCTCGGCGTCGAGGCGACGAATCACCACGCGATCGTGCAACGGTCGGAATTTCACTGGATTATGACTAACCTCGTGCCAGCCGATGAAGGCTGGTCGGCTTGCCCGGTACCGCGCCGGAACACGTCCGGCGCACTTTCTAGC
>JBAQGU010000710.1:0-4248 GCA_049287975.1 Roseiarcus sp. | reverse complement strand
AGCGTTATGCCGTTCAGGTCGATTCCGTCCTCGTGCAGCATCCAGCCGAGCACGCAGCTGCGGGCGGTGCCGTAGGATTCGCCAAAAAGGAATTTGGGCGAGTTCCACCGGTGGTTCGCGGTCAGATAACGCTTGACGAACTGCTTGAGCGAGCGTGCGTCCTGGTCGACGCCCCAAAAATCCCTGTTCTTGTTCGGGGCGATCGCCGCCGAATATCCCGTGCCGACGGGATTGATGAAGACGAGGTCGCTTCGGTCCAACAGGCTGTCGGGATTCGGCTCGAGCGTATAGGGGGCCGGCGGCGTGAAGTTCGGGAGGCTGGTCTTCAGCCGCATGGGTGCGAACGAGCCCAGCAGCACATAGACGGAAGAGGATCCCGGCCCGCCGTTGTAGAAGAAGGTGACCGGTCGCGTGCTGAGATCGACACCGTCGGCGGTGAAGGCGACGTAGAAAATCTTCGCCGTTGCTTTCGAGCTCGAGGGATCGACGATCACCAGATGACCGGCGGTGGCCGTGTAGGGGATCGTCCTGCCTCCCAGCGCCGCCGTATGATGTGTGATCGCCGCGCTCTCGCTAACATCGGTGATGGAGTCGTCCGGACCGTTGCCGTAAGCCGTCTGATCAAAAAAGGGCTGGTCCGAAAGAGGAAGGGTCGGCTCGGAGTTGGTCGCCATGGCATGCATCTCCTTGGAATCTGGAGGCCGTCAGGTCATTAAAAGCGAGCCGGTTCGCTTACGAGCCTTCCCGTCGGCACGGCGGCTTGTTGCGGATAAAAAGTCGAAGCTCAAATCGCCCTCGCCGAAGATCAGTAGCAAGGCCTTCTGAGCGTCGCCGTTCACAGGGACGGGGTTGTTGACGAAGCTGCGATAGGTCCAATCGCCATTCAGCACGCTGTTCGGCATTCCCATCCCCCACAGGTGGGACCCGCCCGTCGAAGCTCCAAACGCAACCCGGCTGTGGCTACGCGGATTTTCATCATGAAGGCGCTAAACCTCGCGCCCGAACTATTGCCTTCCGTAGCGTCATCTCTTTCGCTCGCAAAGGCAAGGATCAATTCCGATCATCCAATGTTCAATCTTGCACATTGGATTCGGCGAATTTATACTCGAGCCGGTGCTGCACCGCGACCGGCTGAGCATTCGTGCGTCATCCCCGCGAAAGAGGAGTGATAGCCGGCCCCCGAATTGGCGGCCCGACCGGCGGCGTCCGAAACGAGGCGCCTCGGCGCGATTCTCTGGGAAGCCGCTTCCGTTTGTGGACCTTGAGAGCCTCGTGATGAATTCCCTTGGAACTCCTCGTTCGGTTACGATAGGGGGCGCAAGGCCGCGCTCTACGCGAGTTTTGGCGTGCGCGAACTCTGGGCGATCGACGCCGTCAAGCGCGCGACGCGCGTTTTCCGCAAGCCTTCCGCAGAGCGATATGGCGAAACGCTCGATTTTGGCGAGTCCGATCTGTTGACGCCCGAGTTCGCGTCCCTTGAATTCGCGTTGCGGCTCGACGAACTCGAGTCGCTTTAGCTCGAGGGGCGGCGATGCGGGCCCTGACGCAAAATCGCAGAATGGCCGCCATTCTCGCCGCAGTCAGGCTGTCGCCATCGCGAGCGGCGGCGTGAGGGCGCCGAAGCGACGATCGCGACGGCGGAAATCCGCGATCACGCCAGCGAGATTCGCAGGCGTGAAGTCGGGCCACATCGCGTCCAGAAACGCCAACTCGGCATAGGCGCATTCCCAGAGCAGGAAATCGGAAAGGCGCTTTTCGCCGCCGGTCCGAATCAAGAGATCGACGTCGGGCGCACTGGCGTCGTCATCCGCCGACTGCGAGATCAGCCGACCAATGCTGTCGTGGCTGGGCGGGTCGCGGCCCGATCCCGCGATCAGTATACGGGAGATCGCGTCACGAGCGGAGTAATCGAGCGCGACTCGCAAGTGAAGGCGATCGCCGTCGGCCGTGGCCGCTTCAACTCGCGATATCTCATCGGAAAGCCCTGGAGGAAGGCGATCGCGGCGCCCGATCACCGAAAGACGAGTTCCCTTTCGCGCCCGACGCTCCGCCTCGTTGCTGAGATAGGAACGGAACAATCGCATCAGAGCGTCGACTTCGGCCGCCGGCCGCCGCCAGTTGTCCGAGGAAAAGGCGAAAACGGTGAGCTTCTTCACACCGAGTTGCGGGGCGGCTTCGACAATCCGGGTGAGAGCCTTGGCGCCGGCCCGATGCCCGGCGGTTCGTGGCATCCCTCGCCGCGTCGCCCAACGTCCGTTGCCGTCCATGATGATCGCGACATGCATCGTGCACCGACTCCTTTGCTTTGCTATGCAAAGCCCGCGCGCAAAAATAGAGGCTCACGCCTTCGAAAGCTTGCTCTCCCCCGGCCGCCTCTCGGCTTGGCTCATCGCGCCGCTCGCGTCGCGGAGGACCCCTTCGAGTACCTGGAGATATTCGAGGTAGCGTCGACGCCCGCGCCCTGTGATCCGGCACAGGGTCTGGGGCCGGTTTTTGAGGAAGCTCTTGACGATCTCCACCATGCCTTCCTCCTCCAGCACGTCGAGATGCCGGCTGAGATTTCCGTCGGTCAATCCGCACATCTGCTTGAGATTGCCGAACACGATCCCTTTGGGATGAGCGACGAGAGACGTCAGAATCCCGAGGCGGGCGCGTTCATGGATCACGCGATCGAGTCCCTCGTAGGCGAACGGAGACGGGGGCTCGCGGAGGGTCACGATTTGTCATCCTGACCTCGGTAGCTCTTCCACAACAGCCCCGCCGCGAGGAATTCGCCAATCGCGAAGGGAAGGCCCATCGCCCAGGGGGAAAGCGCATTCTCGGAACGGGCCAGCGCCAGGCATGTGAGGCCCGTGGCCAAATACCACCCCGCGACCGGACGCAGGGCCGGCGGCAGGTTCCGACAAGCCGCGAACATTCCGACGCTGATGAGGATCTGCCACAAGCCCGGCAGCATCCAGAGCGTGTCAGGAGCAAAGTCGAGCAGGGTGAATGTCAAGAGAACGCCGGCGAATGCGGCCGGAAGGAACTGTTCCGCGGCGGCGACGAGCATGTCTTCCGCCAGTCCCAGATGCGCTTTGCGCGACCTGCGGACAGCCTCCGCGGCGATCAAACCGACGGACGCGAACGCAGCCGCCGACCACAACCAGAGATACGTCCGCACCGCGCTCACCGGGTCGGGCAGCCATTGGCCCTGCGCGATCGCCGCCACGATCGCCACCCCGCCGGTCATTGCAAGCGTAGCTGGCCCGAATCCACGGAACTCCGTGCTGCGCGCCAGCTGAAGTCGGAGCGCCGTAATCTCGTCGAGCGCCTCCTTGAAGTGCATTGCCTGATTGAGCCCCGCGCCGCATCGCTAACTTTGTAATGCAAAGCATACGCTATCGCAAAGCCATTGGCAACCGAGGCAATGCCGCAGCGCCGCGGCTGGATGGCTTCGCTTCGCTCGCCATCACGAGGGCATCACTGCGCCGGCGCGCTGGCGGCGGCCTGCCCGGCGATGAGTACGTAGCCGCGCGTCTTGTCGGCGTTGTCGGGGTCGGGCGTATTCATGGCGTCGAACAGGTCCGATGTCGTCACCCATACCGGCGGATATTTGTAGCGGGCGACATCGAGAATGAGGAAGCGATCGGTTTTTTCGTCGTAGGCGGCGAGCGGCGAAATATGACCGCCCCACTCCTGTTCGAGCGCCTTGCGGTAATAGTTGACGAGCACGAAATGGTTCTCTCGCGAGAGGTAATCGGCCGCCGATTTCCGGAAATCGTCGGCGCCGCCCGGCGCCGCATGGCGCACCTCGACGGCGACGGGATGCAGCGCGAGAATCTGGCCGAGTTGATCGAGCGTCATGCCGCGATGGGCCACGAGGTCGCGCGGCCGGATCGCATCGCTCTTGTCGTCCAGCAGGTTGTCCTGCGTGAAGATACTGTAGGGCCGGTACTCAGGACTGGTCGGGGCGGGCGCACGAAGCGCATTGAGAACCATCACCATGCTGGCGACCCCGCAATAGGACTGGGTCTTCTGGGTCTCGAAAACGACGCTGATCGGGAAATAGGCCTCGAGCGCGTGCGCCTCGAGGAAAAAAGCTTCGCCTCGAGGCGATCGCAGATCGACGAGCCTCTCCGGCAGGGGCAGCGAGTCTGCGGCGGCGCCGGTCGCCAGCAGCAAAAGGAATAAAAGCGTTCGGGTGAGCGAGGCGATCATGAGCGAACCTTTGCGTTGGCGCGGCTGTCTTAGCGCCTATGCCATTTC
>JBAQGU010000709.1:0-4704 GCA_049287975.1 Roseiarcus sp. | reverse complement strand
GGCGACGCCCGCGCCAGCGCCGACAGCTGCGGCGACGCCCACGCCAGCGCCGACAGCTGCGATGACGCCCACGCCGGCGCCGACAGAGTCCGCGTCGCCGTCACCGTCAGAAACGCCGACGCCGGCGAAATAAGGCGAGCTTGGACGCCACATGGCCCTCGAGCGCGATGGCCGTAACGGTTCGCGTAGGCTCGGGTTTGCGCCGCCGAGCGTGCGCACAGGGCGGTTTCGCCCAGCCGACCGGAGATCCCCGAAAGACGCCCTTGCGCATGAGGGCGTTCGCGGGCCAAACTCGAATGACGAACATCCCGGGGAGGTCATCATGGACCTAGGCGCGACCGACAAAGTTCACCCGCTCGTTTCGGCAGTGCGCGCGATGGTGCGCGACCAGATCATGCCGATGGAGGAGGAATACCACACCGAAATCGGCCGCGAAGGCGATCGTTTCAAGCCGACCGCGCGCATGACCGAAATCATGGAGACGCTGAAGCAGAAGGCTCGCTCGCAGGGCCTATGGAACTTCTGGCTGACCGGATCGGACAAGGGCTACGGCCTGACAACGGTCGAATACGCCTATCTCGCCGAGGAAATGGGCTGGTCGATGCTCGCCTCGGAAGTGTTCAATTGTTCGGCGCCCGACACCGGCAACATGGAAGTGATCGAGCGCTACGGTTCGGCCGAGCAGAAGGCGCGTTGGCTGCCCGACCTGCTGGAGGGGCGCGCGCGCTCCGCTTATCTCATGACCGAGCCCGGCGTCGCCTCCTCGGACGCCACCAACATCGCGATGGACGCCAAGCTGGAAGGCGACGAGTGGGTGCTGAACGGCGAGAAATGGTGGTCCTCGGGCGCCGGGGATCCCCGCTGCTCGCTTTATATCGTAATGGCGGTGACCGACCCCGACGCTCCTCGCCACGCCCGGCATTCGATGCTGTTCGTGCCGGCCGCGACGAAGGGCATCGAGAAGCTGCGCGCGATGACGGTCTATGGCTCCGATGACGCGCCGCACGGCCACCTGCATGTTCGCTTCACCGATGTGCGCGTGCCTGCGGACGCGCTGATCCTCGGCCGCGGCCGCGGCTTCGAGATCGCGCAGGGGCGGCTCGGGCCGGGGCGGATTCACCATTGCATGCGCGCGATCGGGCAGGCCGAGCGCGCGCTGGAGGCGATGTGCCGCCGCTCGGTCGCACGCGAGGCGTTCGGCCAGAAGCTCGCGAGTCTGGGCGCCAATCGCGACATCATCGCCGAAGCGCGCATGAGCATCGAGATGGCGCGGCTGCTGTGCCTGAAGGCCGCCTGGACGATGGACACGGCCGGGGTCCGCGCCGCGGCGCCGCTGATTTCGCAGATCAAGGTCGTGGCGCCGCGCGTCGCGCTGGAGGTGATCGACCAGGCGGTGCAGATGCACGGCGGCGCCGGGGTCAGCCAGGATTTCCCGCTCGCGCGGATGTGGACCTCCGTGCGCACGCTCCGCCTCGCCGACGGCCCCGACGCGGTGCATCGGCGCGTGATCGCCAAGAACGAGCTGAAGCGTTATTCCAATGAAGGCGTGATAAAATGAGCGCGGGCGGCTTCCCCGAGGATACGAGCGCGCTCGATGCCTGGGCGGCCGCGCATGTTCCCGGCTTCGTCGGGCCGAGCCAGGCTACGAAATTCGCGACCGGCCAGTCCAACCCGACCTACCTGATCGCGAATCCGAGCGGACGCTATGTCCTGCGCCGCAAGCCGCCCGGCAAGCTGTTGAAGTCCGCGCATATGGTCGAGCGCGAATTTCGCGTGATGCGCGCGCTGAACAGCGAGGGCTACCCCGCGCCGCGCGCGCTCGCGCTGTGCGAGGACGAGTCGGTCGCGGGCTCGGTGTTCTTCCTGATGAGCCACGTCGAGGGCCGAATCTTGTGGGACCCCTCGTTGCCGGAATCGACGCGCGAGGAGCGCGCGGGCATCTACGATTCGATGAACGAGGCGCTCGCGCGGCTGCATGGAATCGATGTCGTGGCGGCCGGCCTCTCCGACTACGGCAAGCCGGGCAACTACTTCGCGCGGCAATGGCAGCGCTGGAGCGAGCAATATCGCGCGAGCGAGACGAGCGAAATCCCGGAGATGAACCGGCTGATCGACTGGCTCGGCGCGAACATGCCGCCCGACGACGGCCGCGTCGCGCTCGTGCACGGCGACTACCGCATCGACAACATGATCTTCGATTCGATTTCGCCCCGCCTGCTCGCGGTGCTGGACTGGGAGCTTTCGACCCTCGGCCACCCCTTCGCCGACCTCGCCTATCAGTGTATGCAGTGGCGCCTGCCGAACGTCGAGGGCTACCGGGGGCTCGGCGATCTCGACCGCGAGTCGCTCGGCATTCCGACGGAAGCCGAATATGTCGTCCAATATTGCCGGCGCGCGGGCCTCTCGGAGGTGCCCCACTGGACGTTCCTGATCGCGTTCTGTTTCTTCCGCAGCGCCGCGATCCACCAGGGCGTCTACAAGCGCTCGCTCGACGGCAGCGCCTCCAACCCCGATCTCGCCCGCAAGGCCGGCGCCGGCGTGCCGTCGCTGGCGAAGATGGGGATCGCGATGGTGGAGGGGGGTGAAACAAGGGCGTCAGGAGCCGTCGAATTGAGTCGATAAGAGGGGGCGGGCAACTAGGTCAGGTATTCAGACGCAATTTTATTTCGCTGCATTTTCACTAAACGCCTTGCGTATTCCTATAGGGCATGTAATGCCTCGCTGCGAACAAAAAAAAGGGCCGCCGGAAAGCAGCCTTAGTCTAGGGAGGAAAACGCCAAGGAGGGCGTACGATGGTCAAACACCGTACGCTCTTCTTAGGCTCCCCTCTGCAAATCGCAATCCCCAAAGCGTCGACGCGGTGAGTTATGCACCGCGCAATGCAATTTTTACGGGTATTGACGTCACGGCGGTTGTGGCCGTGGGCGCGATGCGATCGCTCAGCCGGTCGGCTTTTTGTGGCAGCGCCGCAGATTAATTGAATCGATTTGCGACGACGATTCGGCTTCAAAACTGAAGGACCGAAACTGCCGGTTTGAAGCACTCAATTCGCGACGTCCAGCATTATTTCCGCCGCCGTCCTCAGTGGCCAACCGCACGAAAGCCCCATTCGAGCAGCTTGCCGGCTTCAGCAGCTCTTTCGCGTTGCGATTTCAGTCCGTTGATGACCAGTATCAGTCTGTGCCCGTTCTGGACCGCTGACCCGACCAGGCCGAACCCGCTTTTCGCCAAGTGGCCGGTTTTCAGGCCATCCGCGCCGATGTTCATTCGGAGAAGGGGGTCTCGATTCAGCTGCCGGATGTTGTTCCAGGTGAACTCGGTCTCCCCGAAGTATTTGTAATATTGAGGATAGGTGCTGATGACGTGCGCCGCCAGACGGGCCATGTCGCGCGGCGTGACCTTTTGCCCTGCATCCCCTCGGCCCCAGGGGTTTGTGAAACTCGACCGGGTCATCCCGAGCTCGCGAGCCCGTTTGTTCATCAAGACGGCGAACGAGGCTTCTGAGCCGGCGACACCTTCCGCCAGCGCGATCGCGGCATCGTTTCCCGAGGCGATCAGAAGGCCGCGGAGCAAGTCTTCGACGCGCACCCGAGTATTGGCCTGGGCGAACATGCTGGAGCCGCCAGATTCGGCATCGCCTTCCCGTGCGGCATTCGCAGAAATGGCCATAGTGTCGTCGAGCTTGAGCCTGCCTCCCGCGAGTTCCCGAAAGACGATCTCGGCCGTCAAAATCTTGCTAGTCGACGCGGGCGTCATCGACGAATCGGCGTTTTTCTGTAACAATACCTTTCCGGTGCTGTTGTCGATCAGGAAAGCGTAAGTGGCTTTCGTCTGAATAGGCTCCGCCCGCCCGTCCGTCGCGCCGGCTGCCACAAGGACCAGTATCGCGAACGTCAGCAAGATTTTTTGCAAACTATACTCTCCTGCCGTTGCCAGTCGCGACCCACCCGGGTGGGGATCATGCGTAGGAAATATAACCTCGAGCCGGGCTCCGCCCGGCCGGATTGGACCGTCGAGGCGGGGCGATGGGTAGCGTTCGCTCGGAGGGCCGAGGCGGCGTCCAATATCATCGCTGCGTCTTCGGCTCAATCAGGTTCGTCTCGAGCCGGGTCGACCCGCGCATTCGGCGCCGATCCCAAGCGAACGTGGCGCCGATCCCAAATCCATGCCAACTCGAGCCAATAGCTGCCCTTTGCCGTTTTGAGCGTTTTCAAGCACGTAGCGAATAGCGAATGGCGAATAGCGAATAGTCCGTTTGGCGTCTCCGTTCGCCACTCGCTACTCACCATTCGCCCTGCACCTTTCTGCACGAGAAGAAGCAACATGACACACTTTGATATTTCGAATAGAGAAATCATCGGGCTTTCAAATTGCGACAGCATAGCCGATCGGCGCTAGCCCTGACGCATCCGGAAGCCGCACGGGTGGAAAATGGCTAAGAAACCGCGTTCTCCGCCGAGCGGACAGGCAATGAATTCCGCCCGAGCAGGGAACCTCGTCCGCTGTAGCAGGGAAAGAATTCCGACTGACTTGACAGGGAATTAATTCGCGCGATGCAGGGAATTGGCGCAGACGCGGGCGATTGCGTTTCATGGCCTCAAACGCGCGATCTCTCAAAAGTCGTCCCAGATATTGGAAAGTCGTCCCAGATATTGGGCCTAAAATCGCTGTTGGCCGCCGTCTGGGTGGCGCCGATGATGGGCT
>JBAQGU010000708.1:0-4943 GCA_049287975.1 Roseiarcus sp. | reverse complement strand
ACCCCGGCCTATCCACGTTCGCGGGCGAGGCGCTCGCGCGCTCGGACAGGCCGGAGCTGACGTCCGCCAAGATCATCATCTCGGGCGGCCGCGCGATGCAGAAGGCCGAGAATTTCAAGACCTACATAGAGCCGGTCGCCGACAAGCTCGGCGCCGCGATGGGCGCCTCGCGCGCCGCCGTCGACGCCGGCTATGCGCCCAACGATTGGCAGGTCGGACAAACCGGTAAGGTCGTGGCGCCGGACCTCTATATCGCGGTGGGCATATCGGGCGCGATCCAGCATCTGGCCGGCATGAAGGACTCGAAAGTGATCGTCGCGATCAACAAGGACGAGGAGGCGCCGATCTTCCAGGTCGCCGATTACGGCTTGGTCGCGGATCTCTACACGGCGCTGCCGGAGCTGGCGACGGAACTCGGCAAGCTCGGCCGATAAAGTTCGGCATGGGTTCGGCTTAGCTATGGACCGAGCTTCGCACTCGTCTATGATCGCAGACGTCGCGTCGTCTCGCGGCGCTCTTGGAAGGCCGGAATGACCCATTCGATCGACAAAGTCGGCGTCATCGGAGCCGGGCAAATGGGCTCCGGCATCGCGCTGGTCTGCGCCCAGGCGGGAATCGACGTGTTGCTCGAGGATGTCGCGGACGAGCGCATCAAGGCGGCCCTCGCAACGATCAACGGCCTGCTTTCGCGCCAGGTCGCCAAGGGCCAGCTGGACGAAGCGGGGCGCGCGGCGATCCTCGGCCGGATTGGCGTCGCCAAGGGGTTCGACGGGCTCGCCGACCGCGATCTCGTGATCGAGGCCGCTTCCGAGAACGAAGAGGTCAAGCGCAAGATTTTTGCCAGCCTGCGGCCGTTCCTGAAGCCGGAAACCATCGTCGCCTCCAACACATCCTCGATTTCGATCACCAGGCTCGCCTCCGTGACGGCCAATCCGGAGCGCTTCATCGGCATTCACTTCATGAATCCGGTGCCGCGCATGCAATTGGTGGAGCTCATTCGAGGCATCGCGACCACGGACGACACGTTCGAGGCGTCCAAGGCGTTCGTGCAGCGGCTCGGCAAGACCGCGACGATGTCGGAGGATTTTCCCGCCTTCATCGTCAACCGGATCCTGCTGCCGATGATCAACGAGGCGGTCTACACGCTCTACGAGGGCGTCGGCTCGGTCGAATCGATCGACACCGCGATGCGGCTTGGGGCCAACCACCCCATGGGTCCGTTGCAGCTCGCCGATTTCATCGGCCTCGACACCTGTCTTTCCGTGATGCAGGTGCTGCACGAGGGGCTCGCGGATTCGAAATACCGGCCCTGCCCGCTGCTTGTGAAATACGTCGAGGCGGGCTGGCTCGGCAGAAAAACGCAGCGCGGGTTCTATGATTACCGCGGGGAGCATCCCGTCCCGACGCGGTAACGCTACGCAAGCTCGGCGAGAAACGCGCGGGCGTGACGCACGTCGCGCGTCTCGTCGCCGCCCCGGATAGCGGCGATGAGCGGCTCCAGCAGCGCGCGAAGCTCGGCGGCCGGCCTCGCGTCGCGCCAGAGGCGGGCGAGTTCCATCGTGGCCCGCAATTCGAAGAGCGGAAATTCCTGCTCGCGCGCGACCTCGATCGCCTGCCGAAAGCATTGCTCGGCTCGGACGCGATCCGGCGCCGGTCCCGCGAGCGCAATCCGTGCTTCGACACGGCGCGTGTCGGCAAGATGGTAGCGCTCGCCGGAGCTCTCGATGAAGGCGAGGCATTCCGCAATGCCATTTTGCGCCCCGGTCAGATCGCCCGCCATCAGCGAGGCTTCGGCGAGCCAGGACATGTAGCTCGAATCTGAGAGGTGTCCGCCGAAGCTATGCATCGCTTCGAGCGCGGCCCGCGCCTGCGCGACGTTGTCGAGATTGGGTTCGCGCGAGGCGCGCGTCAGCAGGCGATAGAGGATGCCGAGCAGACGAAACTGCTCGACCTTTTTCTCCTCGCAATAGGCGATGAGGTCATCGCAGCGCCTTTCGCAGCCCGCGTAATCGTCGGAGACGTAGAGGGGGACGACGAAGGAGAAGAATTTGCAGAAAGCGACGGTCGGCGCATGTGGATGGTCGTCCACCTCGGCCTGCACCTGCTCGGCCACTCGCGCGGCTTCGTCGAAGCGGCCCAAGGCCGAGAGAGTCCAGATCTTGTAGCAGAGAATCGCGAGGCCGGGATCGTTGGCGAAGCGATAGCTCAAGAGGCGGTGTCGTGCCGGATCGCGATGGGTCTCGGCGCGCTCCAGATTTTCCAGCGCCTCGCGGTAGCGCCCCAGGAGGACCAGCGTCGTGCCGAGCAGCCGGTGGCCGACGAGCTTGTAAGTCGCATCTTCCTGTTTCTCGGCGAATTCGACGATCTGGCGCGCGAGCGCATGCGCGGGCTCGAGCCGCGCCGCGAAGAAACTGGCCGCGCACAAAAGATAGAGCACGGAGAATCGTTGCAGATCGTTGCCGACGCCGGAATCGACCAGCCGCTTGGCCTCGGTCAGGGCGCCCATCGTCTCCGGCGCCTCGTAGCCCCTCAGCGGAAGCAGAGCGTTGGCGCGCGCGAGTTGCAACGCGAGCTCTAGCGATTGCCGCGCCGGCCCTTCCTCGAGCGCGGGAAGCTGCGCAAGTCCCGAATCGACGTAGCGATTGGCTTCGCAATACGCCGAGCGCGACAACGCCTGCTCGGTCGCCTTCAGCCAATAGCGGGCGGCTGGCTCGCGCAGACCCGCTTCGGTGACCGTATCGGCGGACCGCTCGCAGAGCGCGTGCGCGATATCGGCATGAATGGTCTGTCGGCCGCTGCGCAGCAGGGGAGCCATAGGCCGTGTCCTGCACCAGCGCGTGTTTGAAGACGTAAGCTACATCCGGCGGCTCGCCGCGGCGGTAGATCAGCTCGGAAGCCACGAGTTGATCGAGTGCGATCTGCAGGGCCGGACCCGAGAGACCGTCGAACGGTTTCCGCAGCTGCGTGGCTGGGGGACGGCGCGCTGATCTATTTCGGCTATCCTCGCCACATGAAACCTTCTACGATCACGCTCCTGTCCCCCAATCGTCAGAATTGCGTCGCTTTCGCACTGGCACGCGCGCCTCGCGAGTTCAATCCCATCTCCACGCCGCTCGTGAAAAATCCCTCGCTGCTATGGCTATCAGCGTGTCTTGGTGTTGTATCTCCGTTCGGCCGGGGCGGCTGGGCGGGAGGGGCGATGTGACGAGTTTACGAAAAGCGGTCGCCGGCGCTGGCGCTCGCTTTCGAGCTAGGTTCGGCGGTCGCGGAGGATCAAGCGAAACGCGGAAATGGTTTGATCGCCTGTCTCGAGACTTCGTAGGAGCGGGCGCGTGTCATGATCATGACGCGTGCGGCCTTGAAAATGCACGCGGCGCTCGCAGATCCACTGTCGTCGCTAGTTGGGATATTTGAAGGGGTAAGTCATGTCTGTTGTCAGCATTCGTCCTTTGCGTCACCCTCTCGTCAAGGCGTTCGCCGTGGCGGCCG
Organism: Roseiarcus sp.; assembly: GCA_049287975.1. Taxonomy (GTDB): domain Bacteria; phylum Pseudomonadota; class Alphaproteobacteria; order Rhizobiales; family Beijerinckiaceae; genus Roseiarcus. The sequence continues at coordinate 1,454 of JBAQGU010000708.1, read as the reverse complement.
CGCTCGCCGGCGCCGTGCTGGCTTGGCCACAGGCCGGCGTCGCAGCGCGTCATCATGAAGGCGCCTTCGCCAAGTTCGCTGGAGACTGGCGCGGCGCGGGCCAGGTCGTGTCCACCGGCGGCGGGGCGGAGGCGATAAGCTGCCGCGCGCGCGGTGACGTATCCGAAGGTGGCGAGAGCTTGTCGGAAGGCCTCGTCTGCGCCAGCGCTAGCGCCCGTTTCGATATCAGGTTCAATGCCGTCGCAGAGGGGGGAAGCGTCACGGGCACGTGGCAGGAGACGACGCGCGGTGTCGGGGGAAACCTATCGGGTCAGATCGAAGGTGGCGCGTTCCAGGGCTCCGTCCAAGGTCCCGGGTTCACTGCCTCGGTTTCATATAGATCAAACGGACGCACGCAGACTGTCGTTATCAACCCCAATAATGCAGGCGGCATAGCAAGGGTGGAGGCCTCCTTGAGGCGCGGAGGCTGACCCCGGTCGTCACGGGCCAATTCTAGACACCGACGTGGATCGCCAGCCAGATAGTCGCGCCGGTCGAATCGGTCCATTCGACCCGATGGCGCACATGAGCGGGGATCAGCAACCAATCGCCGGGCTCGAGCGTCCGAACGCTCGGTTCGCCTTCGATCTGAATGGCCGCCGCCCCGGCGAGAAGCGCGACGCACTCGGTCCAATCCTGGTCGAGCCATTCCGATGCCGGGGTACCGTGACCGGTCGAAACGATGCGTTCGATCTTGACCCCGGGCGCGGAAAAGAGATCGAGGAATTGCTCATTCTCCAAGGCCTCGGGAATCTCGGCGAAGAGATTTCCGGACTCGATCATCGTTTCCCTTCCGTGGCTGTCACGCCAGCTTCCAGGCCGACGGCGCGGGAGCGGGACGGAAGCGGGCGGAATGATGGCGGCCTCCAAAGCTTTTTTGCAAGCCTTTCCAAATCCCGCTTGTTTTCCTCCAAGGATTTCCAAAGAAAGCTTTGGCGGTTTTGTGGGATTTCAAGGGGTTACAAGGGTCAAAAACCCAAAGTGTCCATCCTCCAAATTTTTTCGCGGCGCCGGCCTCTTTTTGGTCGCATTGCTGGCGCCATCGGGCCACGTTACGCTTGCCCGCGCCGCAGGTCGAGCGCGTTCAGCCGACAGTTGAGAGGGTTTACGTCGCACGTTGGCGGGGGCTGGTTCATCGTGGAGCATCGGTACGGGTCGCGGGAAATTTCAACCTAGCATGAATTCAGATATCGGAAAGCAAATGTCCGTCAAATTCGCCCGCGACGGCGCCGTCAGGCGGCGCATGGTTCACGGGCGACTGGTCGCGCGCCTCGTTCCAAAATGAGGTCCTTCAACGTTGTGTCATTCCCGCGAAAGCGGGAATCCAGAGCCCCGGCACGCGCGGCCAAGTCTGGATGCCCGCTTTCGCGGGCATGACACTGACGTTTCTGAGTCATTCTCCCATTGTGAACGAC
>JBAQGU010000707.1:0-6482 GCA_049287975.1 Roseiarcus sp. | reverse complement strand
CGCCTGCGCCGAAGCCTCGGCGCCGCGGGCCTCCGCCGCGCGGGCGCCGGTGACGTGCGCTCTCACGGCTGCCCGCACCGCGACGAAAAATGCGATGAGCTCCAGACCGCCGCCTTCGTCGATCTCGTCCAGGTAGCGATTGAACAAGAGGCTCGCTTGACCCTCCAAACCGCGATGAAGCAAATCCATGATCAGGAACGCCAGATCATAGAGCACGTCGATGGTCGCGAGATCCTCGTCGAACTCCAGGCAATCGAACAGCGTCGGAACGCCCTCGAACAGGCAGATGTTACGCAAGATCAGATCGCCGTGACAGCGCCGGACCTTGCCCGCCTTGCGGCGGCTTTCGAGAAGCGGTCCGTGGCGTCTCAGCGCGGCGCGGAAGCGGGCGGCGAGTTCGTCGGCCTCGCCGAGCGACGCCAGGCCCGTCGCGCGGAGCGAACGATCGTTGATGTCGAGCACGGCCGCCATTCCGGCGACGCCGCCATGGCGCGTCGAAACCTCCGCATCGGCGTGGAAGCGGGCGATGCGCTGCGCGAGGTCGGCGATCATGGGAGCGGTCAGCGCGCCCCGCAGCGCCAAGGCGTCGAACAAGTCGGCTTGCTCGAAGCGACTCATCTCCACCACGGCGTCGACCAGGAGGCCTTCGCTGTCGAACGCTAGCGCTCCCTCGTCGGTGCGGACGACGCGTCGAACAGCGCGATAGAGGGTCGGCGCCGTGCGCCGGTTGAGCGCGAGTTCGCGTTCGCAGGCAGAAACGCGCGCCGCCGGCGTCGAAAAGTCGAGATAGGGAAAGCGCACGGCGCGCTTGAGCTTGAACACGGCGTGCTCTCCGACGAACACTTTCGAGATGTGGGTCGTGACGATTTCCGCATCCGCCGTCGATCCCGAGCGCGCTCGCTCGCTCAGGAACGCCTCGGTACCGGACTGATCCTGCATGATCATGCGCCGAAAGCCCTGTGCCCGATCGAGGGTCGCTGCTCGCGCCACCCGATACTGGACCGCGCCGGTTGGTCGCCGATCATGTCCAGGGAACGCGCGTCTCGTCAAATCGCTATGTTGGACGTGTAAACAGGATGCGATTCACGCGAGCGTCGTCACGGCGATGACAGCGCGCTCAGGAGAGGAGTGTCGTCGTCCTTCGCCCCGACGACTAGAGGCTGCGCCATCCCGGAGGGAGTGGACCGTCGAGAAGGGCGTCCGCGACGGAGCCTTGTCATGCTCGCGAACGCGAGCATCCAGGCTGCGACGGCGCTACAAGGTTTGCCGCTTTGCGCCGCTTTCGACGGTTCCCCGGCTCACGCCCCCGATTCGTCGTGCCCCCGAGGCTGGATACCCGCTTTCGCGGGTATGACGCGTGTCGGCTTGGTCGATCGATGCAGCAGTTGTTTGGGGACGCCGCCTAAAAGTCGAAGAACTTGCGACGTAGCGCGTCCTCGTACCTTCGCTTCGCCGCCAAGACCTGGTTGCGAGCGTCGTCCTCGTCGAAATGGGCCTGCTTCCATTGATCGAGTTCAGCAACCGTGTGGTTCACCGAAGCGAGCGCTTCTTCTCGTTTGATCGCCACGATCCATTCCTCGACGGCTGCTTTGTAAGCAGCTTGCAATTCATCCAACTCGGCAGCTTCATTTTCCATGGCGCCTCCAGGCAAGCTTTTTGTATCAATTCGATGAAGGAACCAAGACAGTCGCGACTGGCCGGCTCATGAAAGCGCTTCCCCCCACATGCCGCAATCGAGAAATTAACGGGACATGAGTCAGCTCGAGAAGCCTCATGCCGGCACCGCCGCGATTCCACCGACCCAAACGCCCCTTACATCCAGATTGTCGTTCAAATGCACGAGATCGGCGCGAGCGCCGCGTCTTAGGCTACCATGGGAACCATCTATCCCTAGCAGACGGGCAGGGGTGAGTGTCGCCATCTCGAGTGACGCGGCAAGATCGATGCCGAGGACAGAATTCGCGTAGCGGACTGCGTCCAGCATCGTGATCGCGGCTCCCGTCAATGTGCCGTCGTCCAGCGTCAGTTTCAGGCCCGTTTGGGTGACTCGCCGTCCTTGCAGCTCAAACGATCGCGGTCCGCCGGCGGCGGAGGGCATCGCGTCGGAAACAAGGGCGATCCCCCCAGCGCCTTTGACCTTGTACGCAATGCGAGCGGCCGTCTCGTGCACGTGGAAACCATCGGCGATAAAGCCACAGACGACGCGCGGATCGGCAAGCGCCGCGCCGACAAGACCGGGGGCGCGGTGACCGAGCTGACTCATCGCGTTGTAGAGATGCGTCACCGCTCGCGCGCCGGCGTCGAAAGCGCTGTGCGCTTCCTCGGCTGTCGCCTCCGAGTGGCCGAGACTCACGATGATGCCGCTTCGCGCCAATTCAGAAATTAGATAATTCGAGACTGAAGAGGGCGCCAGCGTGACTAGCATGACCCCGGCGCGCCCCTCGGCGAGCTCGAGGGCATCCGCATCTCGCATGGGTCGGATCCACTCGGCGGGATGAGCGCCCTTGCGGCGCAAGTCGATGAAGGGGCCTTCGATATGGATGCCGAGCGCGCCCGAGGTGCGCCGCCGCGCCTCGCGCGCCGCCTCTATCCCCGCGCGGAGCTTCAAAGGCGCATCGGTGACGATCGTCGGCAGCATCGAGGTTGTCCCGAACGCGCGGTGCGTCCGTACGATCGCATCGATGGCTCCCGGCGTCGGCGTCTCGTTGAACAGAACGCCGCCGCCGCCGTTGACCTGCCAATCCACGAAGCCCGGACTGAGCAGCCCGCCGCCAAGATCGACCTCGACGCCGCCGCGAGGGCGCTCCCCGTGAGGCGTGATCGCCGCTATTTCGCCGTTCTCGACGACAAGGGCGGAATCGTCCAGGAAACTGTCGCCGTCGAAGAGCCGCGCGCCAATGAAAATGATCATCAGCGCGTCTCCGTCACTTTGCGCAAATTTCGAGGATTGTCCGGGTCGCGCCCGAGCTTTTGCGCGCAAGCCTCGGCGAGAGAGTAAAAGCGATGAATCATAGGTATCGGAGCGAGTTGAGGATGGTTCGCATGGACCGTGCCCAATCGATCTTCTCCGTCGCCAGTCCCCGCTTCGACGACCAGCACGTGCGCTCCCATTTCACGAAGTCGCGCCAGCGCTGAAATCATCCCGTCGCGCGCCGCGTCCTGCGGCATGAAAGCTACCACCAGAAAACCGGGCGCGACAACGGCCGCGGGACCATGCATGACTTCCGCCGAAGAGAACGCCTCGGCGTGGATCGCGCAGGTCTCTTTCAGTTTCAGCGCGGCCTCGGCGGCGATGGCGAGCGTGGCGCCTCGGCCGAGCACGAAAGCCGACTTTGCCGCGGCGACGCGTTCGACCATCGCCGGAGGCGGCGGCGCAATTTGCCCGGAAAGCCGCTCAGATAGTCCGGCGAGACCCGACGCCAACGCGTCGTCTTCACGCCAGGAAGCGACCAGGCTGGCGCCGGCGATGAGCCCGGCGATCATCGATTTCGTGGCGGCGACGGACTTTTCAGGTCCCGCGTGCAAAGGCAGGAGGCAGTCCGCGTCGGTCGCGAGTGGCGAGGATATGTCGCTGACCAGGGCGAGCGTCAGGGCTCCGGCCCGCTTGGCGGCCTGCTGCATCGCCACGATGTCAGGACTGCGTCCCGATTGCGAGATCGACACTGCGAGCGCGCCGTCGAGGCGCAACGGCGCCTTGTAGAGTGAGGCGATCGAAGGGCCGATCGAGGCGCAAGGAATTCCAAGCTCGATCTCGATGAGATATTTGAGATAGAGCGCGCAATAATCGGAACTGCCGCGAGCAATAGTCACGACTACGCTCGGGTCGAGCGTCCGGACTCGTTGCGCGAATTGCGCGGTGGTTCGAGCGTTCGCGGCCAACATTCGGGTGACGACCTCGCCAGCTTCGCCGATTTCGCGAAGCATCAAAGAGGTTCCTGCATTTGGCATCGTCATCACGATCGGTTCCTGCGCGCTGTGGAAGACGGGGGGTCAATTCGGATACGAAGGCGTATTTGTCCGCACGATGGGAACGCGTGAATTCGACGCAGCGGACGACGCGCTGAATATAAAGCGCCGCACTGGCCCGACTTCGAGAAGCTGGAAACGCGGGGACCCCTACACGGTCCGGCCGCCGTCGATCGGCAGCACGACCCCGGTCACGAATTCCGCCTCGTCGCTCGCCAGATATACGCAAGCGCTCGCGATGTCGGACGGTCGCGACATGCGGCCGAGCGGGATGGTGGCGATGAATTTGGCGAGCGTTTCCGGCGTCGCGGGGCCGCCGAGGAACGCTTCGGTGAGGCCGGTTTCGCCGAGCACCGGGGCGATGCAATTGACGCGGATGCGCATCGGCGCCAGCTCGACCGCTAGCGACTTCGAAACCAGGTTCACGAATCCCTTCGAGCCGTTGTACCAGGAGAGGCCTGGGCGGGGCCGCACCCCGGCGGTCGAGCCGATGTTGATGATCGAGCCGCCGCCCTGATCCCTCATGATCGGCACGCAGCGCTGAGTCATCAGATAGATGGCCTTCACGTTGACGGCGTAGATGCGGTCGAATTCCTCCTCGGTGACCTCGAGCAGCGGCTTGTTGCGGTGCGTCCAGCCGGCGTTGTTGATCACGACGTCGATCCGCCCGAACGCACTCAGCGTCGCCTGCAACGCATGATCGAGGTTGGCGTCTTTGGTGACGTCGCAGGTCAGGCCGATCGCGCCTCCGCCCGCCTCGGCCGCTATCTCTCGCGCGCCTTCGCCGTTGATGTCGAGCAACGCCACCTGTGCGCCCTCGGCCGCGAAGCGACGGGCGATCCCGGCGCCAAACCCCGACGCGGCCCCGGTGACGGCGGCGACCTTGCCTTGCAGACGCATGTTTGCCCAACTCCCTCGCCTGGCGTTGTGGACGCGGTCGCTGACCGCGTTGGTTCGGCTTGGCTGGCGTCCCGGAAGAATGAGGCGCTCTACGCCGGCCGCGCTCAGCGAGCGCGGCTACAATTCGACACCGCCTACCCGTGTTTGAACACCAGCGTCTTCAGCGCCGCCATGTCGTAGAGGGCCACAAAACCCTTCTCGCGGCCGTGGCCGGATTTCTTCATGCCGCCGAACGGCAGCTCGATACCGCCGCCCGCGCCATAGCCGTTGACGAACACTTGGCCCGCGCGAACCTTGCGCGCGACCCGCATCGCGCGATTGCCGTCGCCGGACCAGACGCCGGCGACGAGGCCGTAGTCCGTCGAGTTGGCGAGCCGTACGGCATCCGACTCGTCCTCGAACGGCATCGCCGCCAGGATCGGGCCGAACACTTCGTCGCGCGCCAGCGCCGAGGTCGGATCGTTCGGGGCGTAGATCGCCGGCGCGATGAAAAAGCCGTCTTCGGGCACGCCGTCGGCGACTTTGCCCTCGGCCAGCCGCGCCGCGCCGACCGCTTCGGCCGCGGCCAGCATGCCCTCGATCCGCTTCTTCTGGACGCCCGAGATCACCGGCCCGAGTTCGAGGTCCATTTCCGGCGTTCCCGCCCTGACCTTGGCGAAGCGCGAAGCGAGGTCCGCCATGAAGCGGTCCCAGATCTTGCGCTCGACGAGCACCCGCGATCCCGCCGAACAGGTCTGGCCCGCGTTCTGGACTATCGCATTGACGACGGTGGTCAGCGCGCCGTCCCAGTCGGCGTCGGCGAACACGAGCTGCGGCGACTTGCCGCCCAACTCGAGCGTGCAGCCGATATGACTGCGCGCGGCGGCGGTCTGAACCAGCGCGCCCACCTCGAGGCTGCCGGTGAACGAGATGAAATCGATGCCGGGGTGGTTGGCGAGCGCCGCGCCCGCCTCCTCGCCGAGGCCCGGCACGACATTCAGCGCGCCCTCGGGAAAGCCGGCTTCGGCCGACAGTTCCGCCAGCCGCAGCGGCACGAGGCAGGCTTCCTCGGCGGGCTTCAGCACGCACGCGTTGCCGACGGCGAGCGACGGGGCGATCGTGCGGCCGAACATCTGACCGGGATAGTTCCAGGGAATGATATGCGCCGTGACGCCCTTGGGCTCCCAGACCGTCGTGACGAAGAAGCCGTCGAGGAACGGTATCGTGTCGCCGTGCAGCTTGTCGGCCGCGCCGCCGTAATATTCGAAGTAGCGCGCCATCGCGACCGCGTCGGCGCGCGCCTGCTTCATCGGCTTGCCGGTGTCGCGCGCCTCCAGCCGGGCGAGTTCCTCGGAGTGCTCCTCGATCAGGCGGCCAAGTTTAAGGAGCAGTCGTCCGCGCTCGACGGCGTTGAGGCGGCCCCACGCGCCGGTTTCGAACGCCTTGCGCGCGGCGGCGACGGCCATGTCGATATCCGCCTTGTCGCCGGCGGCGATAGAGGCGAACACCATCCCTTCCGCGGGCGCCACCATCGGAAGCGTGCGGCCAGACGCGGCCGGGCGCCAGCGATTGTCGATGAAGACCCCCTTGGCGGGGGGGATGCTAACGGCGGTGTTCATGACGAGTTGTCTCCTCCC
>JBAQGU010000706.1:0-11004 GCA_049287975.1 Roseiarcus sp. | reverse complement strand
GGCGATGGTCGTCGCCGCGCTAGGCATTCACGCGATCCCCAATCTCGCGCCGCCGATCGGCGTGGCCGCCGCCGCGGCGACCTGGCTGCATCGCCGTCTGGCGCTTCGTGCAGACGCGGGCGGCGCCCACAGCGCCGGCCCATCGTGGGTCGCGATGTTCGCGAGATATGGCCTCGTCGCGGCGATCGGGGCGGCGTGCGGCCTCTGCGTCTCTGATGACCCACAGGCGCCCGCTCTGGAAGCGGCGCTGGCCCGGCTCGGCCCGCATCCGACGCTCGCGGGGATCACGGAGGTAATGGGCTTCGGCCATCCGATGGCCCGGCGCACCGGCGCGATCTGGGTCCAGCGCGTGCCCAGCCTGTTCATCACTTCGGCCGTCCGCCGACTCGTCGACGAGCATCCCGGCGACGCCGCGCTTCGCCAGCGGCTGCAACCCTACGCCGATCGCGACAAGGCGATGCTGATCGAGGACATCGGGCACCAGCGCCCCGACGCGCTGCTGGTGGGTCCGCTGAACACCCGCATGCACGCGGCCCTGTGGGCCGACCCCGAGATATCAGCCGCCCGCGCCGACTACCGCCTGTTCGCGACCAACGACCGGCCTGACTTTCCCGCCGAACTCTGGGTGCGCAAGGACTTCGTGGGACCGGGCGCAGGCAGGCCTTGAGCCGAAGGCAAAGCCGGCGGAATTAAGGCGGGCCTCCAAGCTTTGCGCAAGCCTTTCCAAATCTCGCTTGTTTTTCTGCACGCTTTTCCAAAGAAAGCTTTGGCGGTTTTGTGGAATTTCAATGGGTTGCAAGGCTTCCAAATCTAAAAGGTCCTTCTCCAAACTTTTTCGCGGCGTCGGCCACCTTTCGGACGCATTCTGGACGCCGTAAGACCACATTCCGCGATTCTCGTGGTTTTACGACGTAGCTTGGTAGAGACGCGTTCATGGCGGAGCGGCGATCCAGACCGGAAGAATTTGAACCTAGCAGACAATCCGGTTTTCGGAAAGAAATATCCGTCATCCTTCCGCAGGCTTTCGGAGAGACCCTATCGCGGCCGTGCATGTCGGAAAAAGTCAAAACGCCGCCGGGGCGAACTCTCGAGGAGTCGAAAGCGCGCTCGTCGGGTGAAGCCGATTTGTCATACCCGCGAAAGCGGGTATCCAGGGTGACACGACGAGGCGGCGCAGGATAGCGTTGCGGATGCGATGAAAAGCTCAAATCCTGATAGCGACGTGGCGTTCTGGATGCCCGCGTCGCGGGCATGACACGGGACTTGGTTGTTTCGTCCAAGCGAACCGGACGCCGGCCGGTACGAACTCGCAATGACGGGTGAGGCCTCATGGTTTTGCTCGAAACTCGCTGATTGTTGGGCCTCAGCCCGGCCTCACCAGGCGCAGCGGGCGGGAGCCGACGGTCGCCCCGGTGACGCGATCGACGACCACGGGCTCGACCATCGTCCCGGTCTCCGCGTCGACGGAGTAGCTCAATGCGCCCCCGCCATTGTGACGACGGCCCCAGGCTCCGACGACTTGAAGCACGGGGAGAAAATCCCGCCCGGCTTCCGTGAGCAGATATTCGTCGCGCGGCGGCTTTTCGCTGTATCTCGTCTTGGTCAGCAGCCCGGCCTGCGTCAGCTTCCTCAGGCGCTGCGCCAGAATGTTGGGCGCGATGTCCAGACTCGCCCTGAATTGATCGAAGCGCGTCATGCCCAAACCCGCGTCGCGCAGGATCAACATGCTCCAAGCATCGCCGACGATCGCCAGTCCGCGCGCTATCGGGCACGCCCCGGTGGAAAATTTTTCCCGGTCCATTGCACAATGATAGTGACGTCACTAGCTTTTTGCAAGTGACTCTGCATCCCGCGGGTCGCAAGGAGATGGAAATCATGGCTAACAATCGCGGCACCGCTCTCGTTACCGGGGCGTCGTCCGGCATCGGCGCCGTTTACGCCGACAGGCTCGCCCATCGCGGGCACGACCTCATCCTCGTCGCGAGAGACGCGGCGAGGATGCAGGCGATCGCCGAACGGCTGCGCGCGTCGACCGGACGCGGCGTCGAGGTGCTGCCTGCGGATCTCACGAACCGCGCCGATCTGGAGCACGTCGACGGCCGTCTGGCGGCCGACGCGACGATCACGACGCTCGTCAACAACGCCGGCGTATCGCTGAAGGGCGGCCTGCTCGAAAGTGGCTCGGACGTGCTCGAGAAACTGATAGCGCTCAACATCACGGCGCCGACTGTGCTCGCCGCAGCCGCCGCCAAGGCGTTCGTCCAGCGCAAAGCGGGCGCCATTATAAACATCTCCTCGGTGCTCGCGCTCGTGCCCGAAGCACTCGAAGGCGTCTACAGCGGCTCGAAGGCCTATCTGCTGAATCTCAGTCTGAAACTCGCTCTGGACGTGAAGGCGGCCGGCGTTCGCGTCCAGGCGGTGCTTCCCGGCGCCACTCGCACCGAGATTTGGAGCCGATCGGGCAAGGACGTCGACGCCATCCTGCCGGGCAAGGTGATGGAGGTCGACGACCTCGTCGACGCCGCGCTGATCGGATTCGACAGAGGCGAACTCGTGACGATCCCCCCGCTCGCCGACGAGAGTCTATGGACGGCCTACAACGAGGCGAGACTAGCGCTCGGTCCGCATCTATCGCGCCGCGAGGTCGCGGACCGCTACCGCGAGAAGGCGGCGGCGTGAGCGGAGCGGCACGCAGAGGCAACGCAGTCGGCGGGCGGCCGCTCGCCCGCCAGCTTTATCTGCTAGACCGCCAGGGTTTCGACAGAGGGCGACAGCTCGGCGGCTTGCCGCGGCGCCTGCTTTTCCTTGCCTCCTAGCGGCTCATCATCGGGGCGCATTGTCAATGTGCCCGGCGAGCGGCGCGATCCGCCGTTCGTCATACCCGGCGACTAGAATTCGCGACATCATTGGCAAATGTCTCGTCGAACGCGTAACCGATCCCACGCACTGTCCGAATCGGATCACGCTCTCGGCCGCGAGACAAAGCCTTTCGCAATCTCCCAATGTGGATGTCGACAGTACGTTCGTCGATCTCGACCGATTGGCCCCAGGCGCTGTCGAGAAGCTGGGAGCGCGAATACACCCGCCCGGGCCTTTCCAGGAGAAACTCGAACAAACGGAATTGCGTCGGCGCGAAATGTACGACGCGGCGGCCTCGGCGAACTCGAAGCGTCTCGCGATCGAGAACCAACTCGCCGGCCGCGAGCTGGGTGGCGATACGTTTCGGGTTCGACATGCGCAGGATGGCCTTCCCGCGAGCGAGCAGCTCCGGCACGGAGAACGGCTTCACCATGCCACGCGTCACGCGTTCCGAACAGTCGCCGGTCAAGAGCGGAGCGGCATCTCCGCGGGCTGGACGGGGCGAGGGATTCCAGCAATCCAGCGTCCATTGGCGGACATTGCCGAGCATGTCGTAGAGGCCGAACGGGTTCGGAGCCCCCCAGTCGACCGGTTCGGTCTGCAGCGGCAGATAGGCTTTCGAGCTGCCGTCGCGCCGAACCAGGACGAGGTACCAGCGCGGGCCGCGCGCCACCCTGGAATTGTGGCTGTCGTGGACCTAATCACTGCCATCATTGGTCTTTATGGGGGGTATTTTGATGACAGGGAAAGGCCCTGAGGAAATCAGGGCGAGCGCTGCGCTTCCGAGAGTGCTCGTCCGGTAGGGCGGGACGGTGAGGCGGCCTCAGCGACCCAGCGCGACGATGGGGCCCAGGATGAGGGCGGTCTGGAAGCGGATCGCGCGGAACAGCCATTTCAACACGTCGAATTTGGCTTTCGCACCGTCGCGCTTTGTCGCCATGTTCGCTATGTCGGCCTCGTGGCCATGTTCGCGACGGCGACTCGAACCGAGCGAACCGTTTCCGTAATCCGCTATGGTTCAGGCCGTCTTGCGGCCTCCTCAGTGCACCCGCCGCGGCGCATCCGCGCCGCGCGCCATCTCGATCTGCGAAATCGCGACCAGAATTTCGGCGCGAGATTTCAAATCGGCGGCTTCCAGTAGCGCCTGCTTTTCCCTGGCGCCGTAGGGGCTCATCATCGAGAGCGCGTTGACGAGCGCCTCGTTGGAGGCCTGTTCGACGTCGTCCCAGTCGATCTTGAGTTCGTTGGCTGTGGCGAAGTCGCGCAGCGTATCGACCAGGCTGCGCCGATCAACGTCGTTCTCGCCCGCCCCTTCGTGAAAATCATCGAAAAAGCACGCGAAATCGGCACGAATTGTCCGATAAGGCTTTTCGCTCGGAATCTCGCCGGCGACGCGGAACCGCGCGACCCCCATCAGCGTCAGAAAGCAGCGGCCGTCGCCGATCTCCGCGTATTGCACGACGCGGCCGACGCAACCGACCGCGCACAGCTCCGGCGCCGGCTCGACCGCCTCGTCGCCTTCGCTCGGCTGGATCATCCCGATCAGGCGCTCCCCCGTCAGCGCATCGTCCAGCATCTCGAGATAGCGAGGTTCGAACACGGTCAGCTGGATCGGCCGCCTGGGCAGCAGCAACGCGCCGGCGACCGGGAAGACCGGCAGGACCTCGGGCATTTCTTCCGCCGCTCGATAGGTCCGATTGAGTTTCATGGCAAACGAGCCTCGACCATCAAAACCAGATCGCCGACAATTTCCGGCGCGCCGCGACCGTGGACGGGTCCATCAAACCCCATGCCTCGAAGAACTGCAACAGCTGCTTGCGCGCGGCGTCCTCGTTCCATCGGCGCTCGCGCCGGATGATCTCCAGCAGCTGATTCGCCGCGCCGTCCCGATCGCCCTTGGCGTTCAGCGCGATCGCGAGGTCCAAACGGGCCTGGTGATCGTCGGGGTTCGCGGCGAGCTTCTTTTCGAGCGGGGCCAGATCGCCGACGCTGGCCGCCTGTTCGGCCAGACGTACGGCGGCCCAGGCCGCAGCGATCGCCGGGTCCGGATCCTTGCCCGGCGCGGTCGGCGGCGCCATCGAGAGAACGGCCTTGGCCTGGTCGAGATCGCCCGCCTCGACATGCAGCCTAGCGAGTCCGCCGATCGCCTTAGGGTGGGTTTCGTCCTCGCTGAGAATGCGCGCGTAGAGATCGGCGGCGCCCTCCGTGTCGCCTTGGGCCAGCGCCGATTCCGCCTCCGACAATATCGCGTCGGAACCGCCGCCGAGCGGGCCGACCAGCCGTTCGATGAAGCCGCGCACCTGGCTCTCCGGCAGCGCCCCCATGAAGCCGTCGACCGGCTGACCCTTGTCGAACGCTATCACCGCCGGAATCGATTGGATGCCGAGTTGGCCGGGGATTTGCGGATGGTCGTCGATGTTCATCTTGACGAGGGTCACCTTGCCCTTGGAATCTGCGACCGCCTTCTCCAGCACCGGCGCCAGCTGCTTGCAGGGACCGCACCAGGGCGCCCAGAAGTCGACCAGAACCGGCTGGCGCGTCGACGCCGCCAACACATCCGCCTTGAAGGACGCGGTCGTGACGTCCTTCACCTTGCTCGCGGGGGCTCCCGCGCTGCCGCTCAACATTATTGGTCCTCCTCAACGCCCGAAAACGACGTCATCCTGCTCTTAAATGGCGGCGCGCGTCCGATTATTCAACTTCCTCGCCCGACGCGAGCGGAACGATCATCGGCTCGTGCCCGGTGGCCCGCAGAAACATGACCAGGTCGGCCGAGGCGAGGCCGGTCGTGCGCGTGTTGACTAGCGGGTGAAAATTGAGCCGGGCATGCGACATCAGGCCCGCGTCCAGCACGACGGTCACCCGACCCTCATGGTCGTTGATCGCGCCGAACTGCGTGACCGCACCCGGCCGGACGCCCCAGACTTCCTCGAGCTGCTCGGCCGAGCCGAAGGAGACGCGCCCCTGCGCTCCGATCTTTTCGTGCACGCGCTTCAGGTCGACGATGTCCGTCTCGCCGAGCGTCAGGAGGAACAGACGGCCTTTCTTGTCTTTCAAGAAAAGGTTCTTTGTGTGACCGCCAGGGATTACTCCCCGCAACGCGCGCGAATCCTCGACCGTATGGAGCGGCGGATGCTCGACCGTCGTCGTCGCGATGCCGAGCTGGTCGAGGCAGGCGAGCAGGTCTTCGGGGGTCTTGGGCACGGTAGTCTTGGGCACAGAAGTCTTGGGCACGGAAGTCTCGATGCGGGTTCGCGGGCTCGTAAGACGTTTTCCCGACGGATTGAACCTCGGTCGACGCCATTCGGGCGCGAAGGCGGGGTCGCGCCGATCCGCTGATACTCGGCATTCTCAAAAGTCGTCGGCCACGACAATCTCGATCGCGAAGAATGAGGGCTTGAGACGATTTCTCATATTCGCACTGCTGGGGCCGCCGCTCGGGATGATCACGGGCATGTGGGGAATTTTGCCGGTTTTGAACTGGTCGCTGGGGGACGCCGCCGTTATCGATTATCACCAGGTCGTTCTGATGCCTCTGGCCTACCGGGTCGGAGTTCTCCCCGCGCTGCTGGCTGCGGCGTTCGACGGCTGGCCAGCCAAACGGCGAATCCGATTCCGCGTCGCCTGGTGCGCGCTGTTCGGCTTCGTGGTGAGCTTTCTACCCTGCTCGGCGCGCTGTCGATGGGATTCCTGCACGGGCCGTACGTGGCGATTTTCGGTTTGCTGGGGGCGGCGCCCGCGGTTGCGTGCTCATGGCTTTCCGGCAACCGGGCGCCGCGAGTCCGGCTACCGGAGGCGCCGTCGTGAACGCGCAGACTCCGACCGAGGCGTCTCGCGCAGCAAGGGCAGCTTTGGCGGAATGCGGCGTTCACCGGCACGCCGATGTTCGTTGCGATTTTCATCGTCTTCGCGCGGTTCGGGTGATCTCCTACGGCTGACGGCCGCACGTATCTCGCGCAGCGCTCCCACCCCAAATTGTGCGCCGCACAAAAGTTGTTGCGCGAAGGCGGGTTTCGAGGCATTAATACAATACATATCTTGAATACATGGCGTAACACGAAAACATCGCGTGGCTTATGATGAGCAATTTCAATACCGAAAACGTCGTCAGCGTCCGCCATTGGACCGACCGCCTGTTCAGCTTCCGAACGACGAGGACCCCCTCGTTCCGCTTCCGCAGCGGCCAATTCATCATGATGGGCGTGGAAGCCGAGGGGCGGCCGCTGGTCCGCGCCTATTCGCTCGCCAGCGCGACTTACGAGGACGAGCTCGAGTTCTTCAGCGTCAAGGTTCCCGACGGGCCGCTGACCTCGCGCCTCCAGCATCTCGCGGAGGGCGACAGCGTGCTCGTCGGCCGCAAGCCGACCGGTACATTGCTGCTCGATAATCTGCGCGAAGGGCGCAACCTGTTCCTGCTCGGCGCCGGCACCGGCCTCGCACCCTACCTCAGCCTGGTCAAGGACCCCGAGACCTACGAGCGCTTCGAGCGCGTCGTCGTCGTGCACGGCTGCCGGTGGCGACGCGAACTCGCCTACGGCGACTATCTCTCGAACGATCTGCCGAACGACGAATTCGTCGGCGAATACGCGCGCCGCCAGCTCGTCTATTATCCCACGGTGACCCGCGAGCCCTTCCGCAACCACGGCCGCATCTCGCTGCTGCTGACCTCGGGGAAACTGACCGACGATCTCGGCCTGCCCGCGATCGACCGCGCTACCGACCGGTTCATGCTCTGCGGCAGCCCCGCGATGCTGTCCGACCTGCGGACGATTCTGGAGGCGCGCGGCCTCGAGGAGGGAAATCACGGCGCGCCCGGCGATTTCGTGATCGAGAAAGCGTTCGTGGAGAAGTGAACAGATGTGGCGCGGTCGGTGACCGCGCGCGGGTTCCGCTGGGTCGACATTCCGAAAACAAGGCGCTCTGCGAAGGCCACGCTCGGCAAGTGCGGACAGGGGTTGCGCTTCCGACGGCGCCGCAACGCGGGTTTGACCCAAGACGCAAGCGAGGAGGAGTTTATTTACCAGACTGGCCTCAGTATGCGCTTCGGCCATCCAGCAGGCGGATGAGCGAACCGGACGGGTGATCTCGAGCGCGCAGGGGGAGGGCGCCTCGGAATCGGCGCCTCGGCGAATTTGTCGCTTGCGGCCCCCTCGACATTGCACATAACTACGTGACAGGCTCGGAGTCGGTCGGCTGGTCGTTGCTCAAATCAGAGGCGTGAGGTTTTTCATGCGAATTCGTCTATGGTCCCTGGGCTTGTTCGCGTCGCTGGTTTCGCCGATCGCCGCCTTTGGCGCCGATCTGCCCGCTCCCTCTCCTCCGCCCGCGGTCTATGCCCCGCCTTCGAACTGGTCGGGGTTCTACGCCGGCGCTTTCGTCGGGGGGCTGGATGGCTCGTTCTCGACGAGCCAGTCCGCCCGCGCCAGCGGCACGGCCTTCGGCTACACCACCGGCGTACTCGCGGGCTATGCGTTTCAGAGCGGCAGCCTCGTCTATGGCGTCGAGGGCGATATCGCCTCCATGAGCTTGGACAAGAAGTTCGCTGCGCAGCCGGGCCTCGTCGCCAACGAGATCGAGGGTGTCTACGAACTGCATGCGCGCGCCCGCCTGGGCTATGACCTCGGAGATTACCTGCCTTTCATCGCGGGCGGGGCCGCGATCGATCGCATCTATCAATTCCAGACGTCGCCCTTTGAATTCCTCGGCGCGGCGCAGAATCGGGTCGGCTGGACGATCGGCGCCGGCGTCGACGCCAAGGTCACTTTTCCGATCCTCGGCCCGATGACGGTCCGCGCGGAATACCTCTACGAAGGACTGCCGAACGCGACCTACATTCTCGGCGGGCCTCAGCTGCGCACCTCGCTTGGCGTCAACGAAGTGCGGCTGGCGCTGATCACGCCGATCGGGGCCGCATGGCGGCCGTCGCCCGAGGTCGTCACGGCCGACTGGGCCGGCCCCTTCTTCGGCGTCCTCGGCGGCGGCGCGTATCAGACGGTTACCACCAAAGGCCTCGGGGCGAGCGACAGTTTCGATGCGTCGGGCGGGTTCGGCGGGGTCTATGGCGGGCGCAATTACATGCTCGGAAATGTGATGCTGGGCTATGACGGCTCGTTTAGTCTTGGCGATGTTTCAGGCTCCGGAGCTCAGCCGGGGGCGCCTGCGACCCATTTCAACGATTACTTCGACTCGGACCTTCGCGCTCGCGCGGGATACGCCTACGGACGCTTCCTGCCCTACGTCGCCGCGGGCGTCGCCTGGAGCGAGAGCGAGCAGACGGACACGGCGAATGGTAATTTCCGCGGCGCGCTTTCCGACTTCTCGGGCGTCGTCGGCCTGGGCCTCGACTATATGGCGTCCGATCGCATAACGATCCGAGCCGAGTACGTCCACGCCGACACGTTCACCAACGTGAATACGCATCTCGACAGCGAGTCATGCTGTTCGCAGTCGCGATCGAACGATGGTTTTAGGCTCGGGCTGGCGTATTTCTTCCATTGAGCTGGGGGTCTCGCGGGCGCCTGGCGCCCCGCAATGGGAGCTCCGCCTATTTCCGTAGGTCGCAGTGGGTGTTAAATCCCAAGCAAAGCCTGCGCCAACCCGAGACCTCTCTATGCGAAGCACCCAGCAATTCAACGTCACGCTGCCGATCGAAATGGCGCGGATGATCGAGGCGAAGGTTTCCTCGGGCGAATACGCCAGCGAGAGCGAGGTGATCCGCGACGCCTTACGCGCCTTGGAGGCCCGCGACCAGGCGGTGGAAAATTGGCTGCGCGAGGAAGTGGCGCTGGCCTACGACGCGATGAAGGCTGATCCGAGTCGACGCCGATCCGCGAGCGACGTGCGGGCCACATTGGCAGCCGAGTACGAATCCGCGACGAAAGCTCGCTGAGTTTGCGCTATCGAATCGTCTTTTTCGCCAGAGGCGCAGCTCACCGGCGGCCAAGACTTCGAGGCTGTCCTGAAAGACGCGGACTGACGCCCCTCAATCCATCCGCATCGCGATCCCCGCCGCCGCCATGCGCTGCTTCGCCTGACGGATCGTGAATTCGCCGAAATGGAAGATCGAGGCGGCGAGCACGGCGCTGGCGTGCCCGAGCCGCACGCCGTCGACGAGATGGTCGAGGGCGCCGACGCCGCCCGAGGCGATCACCGGGATCGTCACCGCATCGGCGACCGCGCGCGTGAGTTCGATGTCGAAGCCGATCTTCGCCCCGTCGCGATCCATCGAGGTCAGGAGAATTTCGCCAGCCCCGAGTTCCGCGACTTCGCGCGCGTAATCGACCGCGTCGATGCCGGTCGGACGG
Organism: Roseiarcus sp.; assembly: GCA_049287975.1. GTDB lineage: Bacteria > Pseudomonadota > Alphaproteobacteria > Rhizobiales > Beijerinckiaceae > Roseiarcus. The sequence goes on along the minus strand of JBAQGU010000706.1, from coordinate 841 downwards.
CGCCCGCCGTGGGTGAAGATTTCCCAGCGCGGGCGCTCGCCCGCCTTGCCGGCGCGTTTGGCGTCGATCGCGACGACGACGCATTGGCTGCCGAATTTCTCCGCCGCGACGCGCACGAATTGCCGGTCGGCGACCGCGGCCGAATTGATCGAGGTCTTGTCGGCGCCGGCGAGCAGCAGCTTTCTTATGTCCTCGGTCGTCCTGACGCCGCCGCCGACGGTCAGCGGCATGAAGCAGACTTCCGCCGTGCGGCGGACGACGTCGAGCAGGATGCCGCGATTCTCGTGGCTCGCCGTGATGTCGAGAAAGCAGAGTTCGTCCGCGCCCGCCTCGTCGTAGGCGATCGCGCATTCCACGGGATCTCCCGCGTCGCGCAGATCGACGAAGTTGACGCCCTTGACGACGCGGCCGTCCTTCACATCGAGACAGGGAATGACGCGGTTCTTGAGCATTTACTCCGCCGCCGTTGGAAGGGCGGACTCTTTGATATAATCCCAGAACGAGCCCGTCATTCGGCCTACGCAGGGAGAGGAGGTCACATCCGCGACGAAGAACAACCGCGATCCGGCGAAGCGCACGAAATGATCCGAGATATCCCCCGCTGCGAGGGAGCTTTTGACGAAGCACACGTGATCGTCCAACGTATACATTTGCGCGCCGTCGTCGAGCGCATCGACGAAACCCTTCAGATCGATCTCGTCCCCGTTCCCGTCGTCGAAAACCAAAAGATGTCTCTTCACGGCCTGTTTCCCTCGTCCCGCGCTCCCGGCAATTTGTCCACACGCGCGTTCGCAACTTCCGAGATTTCGGTATTGGCCCCCCTTTTGTAAAGCATCTTCAG
>JBAQGU010000705.1:0-2308 GCA_049287975.1 Roseiarcus sp. | reverse complement strand
CCCAATATCGCTGCCTGGACGCCCGTGGGCCTCGCCGCCATCGCGAGCATTCGGCTCGGCCTGATCGATCTGCTGGCGCGACCCGCGCCGACGCCGCGCCCTGAGCCGCAGGGCAGGGCGGCGCGTGCGCGCGTAAAACCTTCCGACCGCATTTCGGTCGCCTACTTCATGCAGACGCTCGCCGAGCTGCGCGGTCCCGGCGCCATCGTCGTCGAAGAAGCGCCAACTGCGCGCACGCCGATGCAAGCCTATCTTCCGATCACGCGCAGCGAAGGCTATTTCACCATGGACAGCGGCGGCTTGGGTTACGGCATGCCGGCCGCGGTGGGCATCGCGCTGGCAAAGCCGGGCGCGCGCGTCATTGGCCTGATCGGCGACGGTTCGGCGATGTATTCGATCCAGGCGCTGTGGAGCGCAGCGCAGCTCGAGCTGCCCATCGCCTTCATAATCTTGAACAACCGCCGCTACGCCGCGCTGCAGGATTTCGCGCCTGTCTTCGGTTTCGCCGAGGGCGAAGCTGTCGTGGGAACCGAGCTGCCGGCGATCGATTTTGTCGCGCTCGCCAAGAGCATGGGGTGCGCCGCGACGCGCGTCGACGAACCGCGACGATTGCGCGAGTCGCTCAGCCACGCGCTTCGCGCGGAGGTTCCGACGCTGCTCGAAGTTCTCGTCGAGTGAGTTTGTCATACCCGCGAAAGCGGCTATCCAGCCGTGGGGACAAGACGAGGCGGCGCGGGAAGGAAGCGGCGCCGAGCGGGAAAAGCCTGAAGCATCCAGGACATCAGGCAGATCAGGACCAAGCGCGCGTCGGCGCTCCCGCCCCTGCCTGCATGGCCGCGCCGCGTCCCGACGGCTGGATCCCCGCTTTCATGGGGATGACAAGGAAGGGGCTTCTTCGCCGCCAACTCGACGGTCGCGCGGACTCGCAAACGCGCGCATGCCCCTTGTTTGTCGAGCGCGCTTCGTCCAGCATAGAACGTGACGTGATGGGGAGGAAACACCATGTCGGGAGCGAAATTCGCGGCGATTCGCCGCGTTCTCGGTAAGCCGCTCGGTGCTGCCGTCTTTTGCGCATTGGCCGCTTGCTCAGTCCTGGTTACGCATGGCCCGACGCCCGCGATCGCCGAGGACAAGACGGTCGAGCTGAAAATCTCCCTTTGGGTCCCTCCCGCGCATCCTCTGACGCCTGCGACGCGGGCCTGGGCCGACGATATCGAGAAGGCGTCGGGCGGGACCATCAAGGCGACCGTGTTTCCGTCCGAACAACTCGGCAAGGCGTTCGACCATTACGACATGGCGCGCGACGGCATCGCCGACGTAACCTATGTGAACCCCGGCTATCAGCCCGGCCGGTTTCCAATCATCGCAGCGGGCCAGCTTCCGTTCACGTTCGGCGACGGCAAAAAGGGTACGCTCGCGCTCGACGAGTGGTATCGCAAATACGCGCCGACCGAGATGAAGGACACCAAGTTCTGCTTCGCGTTCATTCATGATCCCGGCGCGCTGCACGGCAAGAAGAAGATCGTGCTGCCCGCCGATCTCGCCGGGACCAAGGTGCGGCCCGCCCAGAGCACGATCGCCGAGATGGTCCGCCTGCTGGGCGGCACGAACGTCCAGGCTTCGGCGCCGGAAGCTCGTGACGCGCTCGAACGCGGGGTGGCGGACGAGATCACCTTCCCCTGGGGGTCGATATTCCTGTTCGGCATCGACAAGGTCGTGAAATATCACATGGATGTTCCGCTCTACACGACGGTGTTCACCTACAACATCAATCTTGACACGTATAATTCGATGTCGCCGGCGCAGAAGAAGGTGATGGACGACCATTGCACGCCGGAATGGGCGGCGAAGGTGTCTGGCCCCTGGGTCGATTTCGAAGCGAATGGCCGCGTCAAGATGAAGGCGCTCGCCGGTCACAAAGTCTACCCGCTGACGGATGACCAGCTGGCGCAATGGAAGAAGGCGGTGCAGCCTTTGCATGCGAGTTGGGCGGCGGCCGTGAAGAGGACCGGCGGCGATCCGGACAAGATCGAGGCCGATCTGCAAGCCGCGATCACGAAATACGGCGCGGGGCTGTAGGGGGAGAGCCCCTTCCCCCCTCGCGGGGAAGGTGTCTTTGCGAAGCAATGACGAATGAGGGGATCGAGCGGAGCGAGATTGCTCTGATCGGTCAACATGATCTCATGCTTTTATACTGAATAGCGGGGGATTTCATCTTGCAAAGTCACCGGAGCACCGCGGAGCCATCTCGCTCCGCTCGATCCCCCTCATCCGGCCCTTCGGGCCACCTTCCCCCACGAGGGGGGAA
>JBAQGU010000704.1:0-2302 GCA_049287975.1 Roseiarcus sp. | reverse complement strand
GCCGGAGCGCCGGATCGCGGCGAGGACCTCACGCCCGCGCACCGGCTTGGCGATAGCGGTCCCTTCGGCGATCGTCGGCTTCGGCTCTATCGGCGAAACCTCCATCGCGCCGGCCTCGAGGCTGGCTGAGATCGGCGCGCAGTTCGCGGGCTGGGCGGCGAACAGCCGGGGCAGGCGCGCGATCTCGCCGCGGCGCAGCAATTCGCCGAAGCCGATGTCGAGGCCGAGCACGTTGCTGCCGGCCCCGGTGGGAATCACGATGTTGTCGGGCGCCTGAAAAATCAGATCCTCCCAGAGCTCGTAGGCGAGCGTCTTCGTGCCCTGCAGGAAGAACGCCTGCCAATTGTGGCTGGCGTAGAAGATCGCCTCCGCCTGCCGGACCGCCTCGTCGGCAGTGTCCTGCCGCGTCCCGGGAACCAGCTCGATCTCGGCGCCGTAGGCGCGCATCTGCACGGTCTTGGCCGGGCTCGTCGAGGCGGGAACCAGGATCTTCGCTTTCAGGCCGCCGGCCGCCGCGTAGGCCGCGATCGCGGCGCCGCCGTTGCCGGAACTGTCCTCGAGCAGCCGCGCGACGCCCTGCTGGCGCAACGCCGAAATCATCACCGAGGCGCCGCGATCTTTGAAGCTGCCGGTCGGGGAAAACAATTCGAGCTTGAAGAGCGCGCGCGCGCCGTCCCAGCTTCGCTCGAGCAGCGGCGTGCAGCCTTCGCCCATCGTCACGGGATCAGGAATCGGAAACGGCAGCGCCGCGGCGTAACGCCACAGAGAGCGCCGCTCCGCGGCGATATCGCCGCGGCCGATTCCCGGCAGCGGCGTGATCATCAGCGGCAGGCCGTCGTCGGAACGCCAGCGCGGAACTTCCAGCGGGTAGAGCCGGCGGCTCAGCGGCTCGACATAGGCGGGCGCCATGGTCGTCAGAACCCGACGGCCTGGCCGTCGCGGCGGCTTTCCGAGGCCGCGAGATAGCCGCCGGCTGGAAGCCGCCAGATCACCTGCGCTGCGCCGAATTGGAGCGGCGGAGCGTCCTCGAGGACGTGCCCGCGAGCCCCGAGCCCGCGACGAAATTCCTCGTTCCAGGCGGCCTCGACCATCACCTTGCCTCCGTCGACGCGCCAGCGCGGCCCGTCGATCGCGGCTTGCGGATTCCGTCCGAGGCCGAACATCCGCATTCCCACCTGGACATGACCTTGCGGCTGCATCGATCCGCCCATGACGCCGAAAGCCGCCACGGGCGCTCCGTCCTTCGTCGCGAAGCCGGGAATGATCGTGTGCATGGGACGCTTGCGCGGGGCGACCTGGTTGGGGTGTCCCTCTTCGAGGACGAAGCCGCTGCCGCGATTGTTCATCGCGATTCCCGTACCGGGCACGACGATTCCCGAGCCGAAGCCGCGATAGTTCGACTGGATGAGCGAAACCATCGTCCCGCTGGCGTCCGCCGCGGCGAGATAAACGGTGCCGTGCTGCTTGGGGGCGCCTGGACGCGGCGCGATCGCCAGGTCTCGATCGATCTGCCGCGCGCGCTCGTCGAGATAAGCCGACGTCAGCAGCTCTTCGGCGCGGATGCGCATCGTCTTGGGATCGCCGACATGCGCCCGTACGTCGGCCATGCCGAGTTTGGTCGCCTCGATTTGCAGGTGCTGCATTTCGACGCCGTCGGGATCGAGTCCGCCGAGGTCGATGCGGTCGAGAATGCCGAGCGCGATCAGCGCCGCGAGCCCCTGGCCGTTCGGCGGCAGCTCATGAATGCGATAGCCCTTGAAGTCGATCCCGAGCGGCTCGACCCAGTCCGCCTTGTGCTGCGCGAGATCATCCAGGATCATCGCGCCGCCCTCTGCCTTGGCCGCCGCGACGATCCGTTCCGCCAGCCCGCCGCGATAGAAGGCTTCGCCCTCGGTCGCCGCGATCAGCTTCAGCGTCGCGGCCTGATCGGGACAGCGGAACAGTTCCCCGGCCGTCGGCGCCCGGCCGCCGGGCAGGAACGTGCGCGCAAAGCCCTCGAAGCTTCCCAGCGTCGCGGCCTGGTCGCTCCACGAGCGGGCGATTACCGGCGCGACGAGGAAGCCATCGCGGGCATAGCGGATCGCGGGCTCGAACAGCGCCGCGAAGGGCAGGCGTCCGAACTTGCCGTGCAGCGCCGCCCAAGCGGAAACCGCGCCGGGGACCGTCACGGAATCCCAACCCAGCGCCGGCATCGCGTCGCGACCGGCGAACCGCCCGGCGTTCCAGGCGCGCGGCGCGCGTCCGGAGGCGTTGAGGCCATGGAGGCGCCCGCCCTCGGCGACGATCGCGAACGCATCCGAGC
>JBAQGU010000703.1:0-7760 GCA_049287975.1 Roseiarcus sp. | reverse complement strand
GCGCCGATTGTTTCCGGGCGTCTCCCTTTAACCGAACAGGCGCTGGACGAAATGCTCGAGTTACAATCCCAGTCGAAAGGCGCCGCGACGTCCGAACCGCTGCTCGACGTCACCGGCCTCACCAAGCGCTTCACCGGGACGCTCGCGCTCGACAACATAGATTTCGGTGTCCGACGCGGCGAGGTTCATGCGCTGCTCGGCCAGAACGGCGCGGGCAAGTCCACGCTGATAAAAATCCTGGCGGCCGTCTATCAGGCGGACGCGGGCGAGATCCGCTTTGAGGATCGGCCGATCCGGCCCGGAATCGATCGATTGCCGATCGCGTTCATTCATCAGGATCTCGGCCTGGTCGACTGGATGACCGTCGCGGAAAACGTCGCCGTGCAGACGGGCTACCCTCGCGGCCGTCTGGGCTTGGTGTCGTGGCATAAGGTTCGCCGAGCGGCGATCGATGCGTTGAGCGCAATGGGCAGCGACATCGGTCCGGACGTGCGCGTCTCGACGCTCGCCGCGGCTGAGCGCTCGCTCGTGGCGATCGGGCGGGCGCTGGCGGTGAAGGCGGACATCCTCGTTCTGGACGAGCCGACGGCCGCATTGCCGGAAGCGGACGTGAGCCGTCTGCTCGACGCGCTGAGAAGGCTCCGCGCCAGCGGAATCGGCATCATTTATGTCACCCATCGCCTCGACGAGGTATTCCGCATCGCGGACAGGGTGACGGTTCTGCGCGACGGGCGGCGGGTGACGACGGCGCCTGTGGCGGAAACCTCGCCGGCCGATCTCGTCGAGAAGATCGTCGGCCGCTCGATGACGGCAGCCTTCGTCGAGCCGGCGCCGGCGTCGGATCGCGTCGTATTCGCGGTCGACGGAGTCGTCGCGCAGCATGTCGGGCCCGTTTCGTTTGCGGTGAAGGCCGGCGAGACGCTGGGCCTGGTCGGTTTGCGCGGCGCCGGTCACCATACGATCGGCCGCGCGATCTTCGGCCAGATCGAGATGTCGGCCGGCCATATATCGCTGGACGACCGTCGGGTCGATCCCGCCGAGCCCGCGGACGCGATGCGGCATCAGATCGGATTCGTGTCGAGTCGGCGAGCGGAAGAAAGCCTCGCCGCCAACATGTCGGTTCGCGAGAACATCTACATCAATCCGGTCGCCACCGGGAAGCGCGTCCTGCAGCCCGTCTGGCGTCGCGACGAACTCACTGATTCTCGCGTCGTCCTCGACCGGTTCTCGGTCAAGCCCAGGGATTCCGAGGCGGTGATCGCCACGCTGAGTGGCGGCAATCAGCAAAAGGTCGTTCTCGCCCGCTGGATGGAGGCGAAGGTGCGTCTTCTCGTGCTCGAGGAGCCGACGATCGGCGTCGACGTCGGCTCCAAGGCGGAAATCTATCACCTCATGCAACAGTCCTTGAAACAGGGACTTGCGGTTCTGCTGCTCTCGTCCGATTTCGAAGAAGTGGAGCGCGTCTGCCATCGCGCGCTCGTGTTCAGTCGCGGTAGCGTCGTGTCCGAGATCAGACGCAGCGAGCTCACGATCGCACGCCTTACCGCGGATGCCTCGGGCGGCGATCCACATTCGCAGGAAGCGCGGCAATGAAGATAAGCGTTTCGCGGCGGTATGCCGGACCCGCGATCACCCGCGCCGTTTCCGTTTGGGGGCTGCTGATCCTGCTGATCCTGCTGTTGATCGTCTTTTCGCTGCTGAAGCCCGACACTTTCCCCACCTACTTCAACATCAGGTCGATCCTCAACAACAAATCGGTGCAAGCCCTGCTTGCGCTGGCGGTTTTCATTCCGATGACCGCCAACCATTTTGATCTCTCGGCGGGCTTCAATCTCGGCATATCGCAGGTGTTGGCGATCGGATTGCAGGGCCAGGGTCTGCCGTGGCAGGCGGCGGTCCTCGCCGTCTTGCTGATGGGCGCCCTGGTGGGGCTCATCAACGGCATCCTCGTCACGCGGATAAAAATCGATTCCTTCATCGCGACGCTCGGCACGGGCACCGTGCTTTACGGGCTGAATGCCTGGTACACGGGCGGCCAGCAGGTGCTCGCCGATTTGCCGCCGCCGTTCCTCGCGATCTCCGGAAGCATCGGCCCGATACCGGCGCCGGCCGTGTACACACTGGTCGTGAGCCTCGCCCTCTGGATCGTGTTCGAATATCTCCCGCTCGGTCGATATTTGTACGTTCTGGGGGCAAGCCCGCGCACCGCCGAGTTGAACGGCATCTCGGCTAGACGCTACGTGACGTTGGGGTTCGTCGCCGCCGGGACGCTCGCCTCGTTCGCCGGGATCGTCCTTCAATCGCAGCTCCAGATCGGCCAGAGTTCCGTCGGCCAGGAATTTCTGCTTCCGGCCTTCACCGCCGCTCTGCTCGGAGCGACCTCGGTCCGTCCTGGTAGAGTGAACGTCTGGGGCACGGTTCTCGCCGTGTCCGTTCTGGCGGTGACTGTCGCCGGGTTGAATCAGCTAGGGGCGCCTTTCTTCGTCGAGCCGCTGTTCAACGGCTCGATGCTCATTCTCGCCGTCGGTCTTGCCGTGCAGGCTTCGCAGCGTAGAACGCAACGCGGCAGTGACGCCGACCTTGCGGCTGCCGCCGCCGCTGTCGCAACCCAACAATCGCGGGAGCCGACTTGATGGCCATGAGTGAAAAAGATTCATCGGACGGAGGAGACAATCCGGCCCTCGGGTTGAACTGGCAGGTTTCCCGTTGGGACGCGAGGATCAGCGCCGCAATGGCAACCTGATGAACGCGGCGAAGGTGCTCGAGGCGAGCCGTCTGATCAAGATCGGAGAGATCGTGAGTCTCGGGCGGCGTTACGAGGCCGGAATGCCGCTGGCGCCCGCGTTTCAGGGTCTCAGAACGCTGAGTTACTCAAACTGCAGTTTCGTGTCTCCCACCGTCTAATGTTGTTTCATAAACAGCTCCTCGCCAAAGAATTTTCTTGAGAACAGCATCTTTTCTTGGGCAGGGAATCTCCGCCAATCCCCGCCGAGAACGGCAGCTACATTTCTGCCTTCGGTTTCAGCAGGTTACAGAGAGCCAAAGATACAGTGCAGTTCCTTTGTCTTTTTCACTGTGATTGGTCGGGCGTTAAAACGGCGCCGAACGGCTCAGTAGATGCTGAGGATAACGGACGTAGAAGACCGGGCCATTCTACGGCCGATATGCGCCAAATATCGCCCACTCGGGTGCTGCTGCGAACGTCTCCTATGGTGAAGGGTTTCGGACGTTCGGGGGCGCGGCGTCAATTTGGAGCTCCGCGGTGTTGAGTAACTGCGGCTTTTTGATCACCTCGAATCCCGCACAAACCAGCCCCGGCACGAGATAGGTCCCGACATGACCGGTTCCGCCGATGATTACAACACGAGACATGGCTGTTCCCCTCCGTCAGCCCGGTTTAGAGTCCGATAGCGCAATTTGCGTTCGTTCAAGAGAAACTCGCGGGCCGCCGACCTGCGCCGCGCTACCATCCGTAACCGCGCCAGCCATAGTGGCGATGCAGCCGTTCCTCGTCGATGCGCTCGATGGCCTTCATCGGATCCCAGGGCGGACTCGATTTGACCTGATCGCGCGTGACATTCAAGTAGACCTCGCCGTCGCTCCAACCAACCTTGACGACCGCATAGGGCGACAGCAGAACATGCTTGCCAAACCACCAGTTCCTGGTGGCTACGATCAGGTAGCGGATGTCCCAATTGACATCGTCTGCCAGAAGATTCTCGACATGGCCGATATCACCGTCGGTTGCGTGTACGTGAGCGCGATTCACCATCTCGACGCTGCGCAGGTTGTGGTCCTGGTCGGTCGCGCCTGGCGCGACAGATGACGGCGTCGAAAGCGGCGCGATCGCGACCCCTCCAAAATAACTCGCGCCCCATGCTTGATCCCAACCATAGAATTCGTACAGTTGGCTCTCCACTTGCTGCGATAGTGGCGAGTTCTCGCCGACTGGCGGGCTCGCCTCGATTTGCCGCTTTGTCAGCCGGACGGACAGCGTTATTTCCCGGACGGCGCCCATCATCGGAAGTCGCGGTTGCGGCTCGAGATCGAGGGGTTCGATCGCCGAAGGATGGATCAACACTTTGCGGCCGGTCAGCCAGGTCCCGGTATCGACCACCACCCAGCGGATACGCCAGGCCTCGTCGTCGAACAGGATATCCTTGACGGTTCCAACCTCCCCGTCGCTCGCGTTGACGGCGCATCCCTCGAGAGCGGAGATGGCGAACATCATGGCACGATCCCTTCTTCACAAATAAAGTGCTGGAACGGACTAGCTCCCCAGGCATATGTTAGCTTAAAGTAGGCAGATTTGCCACCTGCCCCCACCCCCGCACTCGACTGGCGGCGCTCGCGGCCAGGAGCGCGGCGAAACGTGCGTTCGCGGGCGTCGTCTCCGCCGAACGGGACACAGCCGCGTCATATCGCGAAAATTAGCCCGCTTGGCTCGGCTCGGTCGATGGTTCCGGCCCCGCGGTTCCGTCGGAACGCACGGGGGCGGAAATTTGCCATCGCCGCGCCGCCAAGTTATCGGCTTTCCGCATTCGCACACCGTCGGAGGCGTCGCGTGGAAGCGGAACGCCGCCGGGTTTAGAGAACCCGGCAAAGGCGAACGCGGGCAAGGCGTCTTGGATGTACTTTGTATTTTCGAAGCTACTATGGATGATCGCCGCTCCCTCCAACGCAATCGCCCTGACGATTGCAGCGGGAGCGGTCGTGAGCGCGACCCGATTTCGTCGAATTGGAGTCGCCATCTCCGCGATCGGCGCATTCGTTCTGCTGTTCTGCGGACTAGGTCCTGCCGGCGTCTGGCTGCTGCGCCCGCTGGAGGATCGTTTCGAGCGGCCGGCAAATCTGACGACCCCCGACGGCATCATCGTTCTGGGAGGCGACATCAGCCCGGCCATGTTCGAACAGCGCGGAGTCTTGGCGACAACCGGGGCGCGATTGACCGAGGCCGTCGCACTCGCCCGGCGTTTCCCCCTCGCGCGAATCGTCTTTACCGGCGGCTCGAGCAATCTTTTCGGGAAGTCGATCCCCGAGGCCGAGGCCGCTGAAAGATTTCTCGCGGCGATGGGCGTTCCCAGCGGGCGAACAACGTTTGAGGCGCGATCGCGCAATACATCGGAAAACGCAATGCTGACCCGCGATCTCGTGTCCCCCAAGCCAGGCGAGCGGTGGCTTCTCGTCACTTCCGCTTTTCACATGCCGCGCGCGATGGGCGCATTCCGTCACGCGGGATTTGATGTTATCGCGTGGCCGGCCGACTACTTGACTTTCGGCACGCAGAGCGAATGGGCGATGCCGAACGGGTGGGTTGCCGACGGTCTGCGACGGGTCGATTTGGGGGCGAAGGAATGGATGGGTCTCATAGCCTATCGTCTCACCGACAGGACGGATGAATTTTTACCCGGCCCCAGACAAGCGCAATAATGAGAACGGCCGACCGTTCCCTTCCTATCTGGCTTCGTGCTCAGCACCGACCAGGTCGTGCGCATCTCGAAGACGGTCTCAAAGCCTGAAGGCCCGCGTTGCGGACGACGGCTCAGGACCTGAGTTCGAAGTTCAGTTTTCCCCCTTCAAGGGTGTGATTCTGCGGTACATCTGGACGTTTGGACAGATCTTTTCGACGGCGTTCATGAACCGCAGTCGCTGACCACGGCTTTGAAAAACCAGCAGCTCCGACCCAAATTCTCCCTGGATGTGAACCATCTGAAAGCTATACCAGTTGGGCGCCACCGTGAGTTCTCGGAGAGCGTCCGGGTGAACTCTGCGCCTTCTCAGAGACAGGACGGGGAGCGCTCTCAGTCGGCCGCTCGGCAAGGAGATCGCTTTAGAATTGACTGAGAGTCCTCGAAATTCCCGACTGAGAAGCCAGACGCCGAGGAGCGCCATTGCGAAACCCACCATTCCTGGTAACCGAGGAGCCCACCTCAGAAACGCGTAGATCGCCAAAGCGGTCGCCATAATTTCGATGCCGATCAGCTTCCAGTTCCAGAATCGCTTCGTTTTTGTACGTGCGGACGGGGCGGGGTCAGAGGACGGAACGTCGGACTCGTTCATCGCCATCGACAGCTACTCTAGCGGAGACGGCTCGAAGCCAACGCCGGCATTGCATCCTCCGATAGAAGTTTGTCGAAATAGGCAATCGTCTTTACCAATCCATCTCGTAACTGTGTTTTCGGTTCCCATCCCAGAACCTCCTTGGCCTTCGCAATATCGGGTTGACGCTGCCGCGGATCGTCCGATGGTAGCGGCTCAAAGTGAATCTTACCCTTGGTTCCCGTCAGTTCGATGACGATCTCCGCCAGTTCGCGGATCGTAAATTCGTTGGGGTTCCCGATGTTGATTGGACCCGTGACATCCCCGGGCGTGTCCATCATCCGCAGCATCGCCTCGACGAGGTCGTCGACATAGCAGAAAGACCGTGTTTGGCTGCCATCGCCATAAATAGTTATATTTTCGGCCTTCAATGCTTGCACGATGAAGTTTGAGACGACCCGGCCGTCATGCGGATGCATGCGAGGCCCGTAAGTATTGAAAATCCGGACGACTTTGATCGGCATATTATGTTGTCGGCGATAGTCGAAAAACAGCGTCTCCGCGCAACGTTTCCCCTCATCGTAGCAGGACCGCAAGCCGATTGGGTTGACGTTGCCCCAGTATTCTTCCGGCTGCGGATGGACGTTCGGATCCCCATAGACTTCCGAGGTCGATGCCTGAAGGATTTTGACCTTGAGGCGCTTGGCGAGGCCGAGCATGTTGATGGCGCCGATGACACTCGTCTTCGTGGTCTGGGTTGGGTCGAACTGGTAATGCACCGGCGACGCGGGACACGCGAGATTGAAGATTTCGTCGACTTCGACGAAGAGCGGAAAAGTCACATCATGTCGCATCAACTCCATGCGAGGATTAGTGAGCAGGTGCGCCACATTATGACGCGAGCTCGAGAAGAAGTTATCGAGGCAGAGAACGTCATGCCCTCGATCGAGTAGACGCTCGGACAGATGAGAGCCTAAAAATCCTGCGCCCCCGGTCACAAGCACACGCTTTCCATTGCTCATCTATTCGCCCTCGATAGGGAACCTTGTGCTCCGGCCCCGGTGTGGCGCCGTTTACCAGATCCGGCGAAGGTCCGCCACCATACTCGTTTTCGACTCGAGTGATCGCCTCACGTCGCAAAGGCGAGTTCCGGAACTCGGTGCGAGAAGTTGGTGTGACCGTCGGTCGAACCCAGGACGACCGAGACAGCCGATCATCGCCGCACAATCTTCCGCATTGCACAAGCTTGCCCATCCAGCTCGGCTTTGGCAAGCTCCGCGATAAAGCGTTGGCCCTTCGCCGCGCGCTGGCGACATCATGGAGCTTTCGCGGCGCCAGAATTGCGAATATTCCACGCGATGATGGGGTGGAAACCGATGGCCGTCACCGTCGAACCAGCGCCTTCGCGCTCCGGCGCCTGGGCACGATGGCCCGACCGAAATCCTCTAAAAATCCTCGACATGCGCTTGCGGCTGCGACGTGGCGGCATACCCCATTGACTTTGCGTCAGCATTCGGGTTAGTAAAGGTCCGAATTGGTAACGAAAGTGACAAAGGGAGTTAGATTGTAGCGGAAAGTTCCGGGTTACGAACATTTTGCCGCGTAGGATAGTATTGCGGATTCTTTGGTTACTTGGTTGTTGAGTATTAGGTGGCTTCGTCATTGTCGAAACCAAGAAAAGTGAGTCCTCGTAATGAGAGTACACACACCAACGTCAATTG
>JBAQGU010000702.1:0-1509 GCA_049287975.1 Roseiarcus sp. | reverse complement strand
CGTATCACAACCTAACACGGAAGACCTAACCCATAAAAGATACGGCCGCTTTCACATGAGGTCATGTCGAGCGGCAAAAAAAAGCCCAACTTCCGGCGTCGATTACGCCTACGTCGCCGAAAGCGTTCGTCCGGCGCAGAGGGTAAGGCGGCGATCGCGTTCGCGGCCAAACCAGATTGCGCCGGTCGCTGAAATTGCGCAGGATGCGTCTTCGGTAGAAGCGCTCGGGGAGAAATCAAATCAGAGCTGTTCTCGGCGGCTTGACCGTCCTGGCATTCGGCTCCGCGGCACAGGCGCAGTTCGGGGTGCCCGGCGGGATCGCCCCCTACGCCATCAATTCGCCTGCCGCGGCGGCAAGCGGTGGCGGCGGCAACTGCTATTGGCAGCCGAAGGGCCGTGGCGGCGGGCAAAGCGAATGTCCGACTCCTTCACCCACCGCACCGGTCAAGCCTCCCGCCGCAGGCCAGAAGTAGTCGCACGGACGTAGTCATGGTGGGGTCGGAGCCGCGACGCGAACCTTCTGGCCCAACGGGAGTTCCAGATGCGCGTCTTGCACATTTGCCTGGCTGTTTGCATTTCGGTCATGGCGTTGGCCGCGGGGAAAGGCAGCGTGACCGAACCTGCGCGGGCTGCGCAAGCGCTCGACGTAAAGCTGGTATTGGCGGCCGACGTTTCGCGCAGCATCAACGACGCCGAGTTCGACCTGCAGCGCCGGGGCTATGCTGCCGCCATCACGAACCCGCGTGTGCTCGACGCGATCCGGGCCGGCCGGCATGGCGCGATCGCGGTCTGCTTCCTGGAATGGGCCGGGGAGGCTGAACAGAAGACCGTTGTCGATTGGACGCTGATCGGCGACGGGGACGACGCCCGTAAATTCGCGGCCGCCCTGCTGGAGGCGCCACGATCCTATGTCGGACGCACCGCGATCGGGTCGGCGATAGATTTCTCCATGGCCGTGCTCGGTGAGAGCGCTTTCGTGTCCGACCGCGTTGTGATCGACGTCTCGGGGGACGGAACCAACAATCAGGGCCGATCCGTGACGGACGCGCGCGACGCGGCGGTGAGCGCGGGCGTGACGATCAATGGCTTGTCCATATTCAATCAGCGCGCGGCGCAGGAAGGGGGCTATCTTGCCCTCCATACCAATCCGCCGGGCGGCATCGACAAATACTATCGCGAAAATGTGATCGGCGGGTTCGGTTCGTTCGTTCTGCGTATCGACGATTTCAAGGACTTCGACGAGGCCATGATCCTGAAACTCGTCACGGAGATTTCAGGTGTACCGACGCCGCCCACTCATGCCGGAATTCGCGAACGCAACGGAGATTCGGGCTAGAGTGGCGACCGACCGAAAGCTCACCAATATCTGACCAGAAACAACCGTTCTCCGTCATTGCGAGGAGCCCTTGCGACGAAGCAATCCAGGGGCTGCGTGACGCCGCGCCGAAACCCGCCGGGGCAGTGCGGAGGCCCTTCTGGGTTGCTTCGCTTTGCTCGCAATGACGGGAC
>JBAQGU010000701.1:0-5462 GCA_049287975.1 Roseiarcus sp. | reverse complement strand
GGATGTTTGTTTTTAGCTGGATTTGGGTACAACTTGCGTGACCTGATCAAAACGGCTTTCGACCGGAAACAGATCGGCTCAAAGTCCGACGTGAGCCCGCATTTACAGAAGTGTTTCGACTTCTCTGCCACTCAATGGAGCAAAATTTTCCGACAAGCCGCGCAATCAACTCCATCCACGGCCAGCGTTCTTCCGGCCGATTTCCGCGGAATTGTCGATCGTGCGCTTGCGATCCTTTCCGAGGAGACCGCTGCTTGGCGCCGATCCGCCAACTCTCTTTGGCGAGAATCCCATGAGCTGCCCTGTTTGCGCCTTCGAGAATCCAACGAACGCACGGTTCTGCGGGGGATGCGGCGTGGCGCTTGCGGCGCCGGCAAACGCCTGGCCCGAGGCGGAGCGAAGGCACATATGCTTACTGTTCTGCGACCTCGTCGGCTCCACTCCGATGTCCCAGCAACTGGACGCGGAAGACCTGCGGACCGCGCTCGGATCCTATCAGCACGCGTGCAAAGTCGTTGTAAATGAAATCGGCGGGTTCATCGCGCAGTATAAAGGCGACAACATCGAGGTCTACTTCGGATACCCGGTCGCGCACGAGGATGACGCCTCCCGCGCTGTCCAATGCGGGCTTGAAATGGTGGAGGCCGTCCGAAAACTCGCCGACTCGACTAAGTTCGACCTCCGCGTGCGCGTTGGCATCCACAATGGCCGAGTCGTGGTGGGCTCTTTGGGAGGCCCCGACAGATCAGAGCGATGGGCGATCGGCGACACTCCCAACATCGCTGCCCGCATCCAAGCGGAAGCCAGTCCGGGAGAGGTCGTGGTTTCAGACGCGCTTCAGCGGCTCTTAAATAATGCTTTCGTCGTTGAATCAATGGGTTTCCGCACGCTGAAGGGCGTCGACCGGCGCGTGGAAATATTTCGGGTGATCGGGCGGAGCGGCCTCGCTACTGTTCCGAACGCACTACAGACGCCGTTCCTTGGGCGCGTCCGCGCGCGCCAGCAGTTTCGGGAATTTTGGACGAGGTGCAAGGCGGCCGTTCCCCAGTTCATGCTTTTGCGTGGCGACCCAGGGATCGGCAAGTCGAGATTCGTCGAGGAAGTCCGAAGCGAAATATTCGACGACGGGACCGACGTTCTTGTGGCTCGTTGCGCCCCTATCGCTGCCAACACCGCGTTTCACCCAATTCTCGAGCTGATCTCGCTGCGGCTTGGGTTCGCGAGCGCGGCGCCCGAAGTGCGTGTGGCGAGCATCGCGCGGCGCATGGAGGAGCTGGGGTTTGTTCCAACGGAGACAGTGCCGCTGATCGCGTCGCTCTTCTCCCTGCCCCTCGATCCCGCGAAATGGTCCGCGCCCAATCTTACACCGGCGGTCGCGCGTCGCCTCACGATGGATATTTTCATCGACTGGATACATGCCATCACGCGGTACAGCCTGGTGCTCTTGATCATCGAGGATCTCCATTGGGCCGACCCATCGACGATCGAACTTCTGGACCACCTTATCCGTTCACGGCGAAGCGCCCGTCTGATGATCCTTTCTACCGCACGGCCGGAATTCAAACCGACGTGGGCTTCGGCGGCCAACGTCACGCTAATTGAACTGGAAGCGCTGGACGCCGAAGAAGTTGAAATATTGATTCGGAGGGTCGCTAGCGACAAAGCGCTTCCACCCACAGTCGTCTGGCAGATTCGAGAACGAGGCTCGGGTAACCCGCTCTTTTTGGAAGAGATTACTCGCACTGTCTTGGAATCGGGCTCGGTGGTCGCTCGAGAGAACTCGTGGGAAATCGTAGCCACGATGGCCGACGCGGAGGTGCCCGTCTCGATGCAAGCATCCCTCGTGGCCCGCATCGACCGACTCGGCGAGGCCCGGGCGCTGTTCCAACTCGGCGCGGCGATCGGACGGGAATTCTCCCCAGACCTGCTGACGGCTGTCGCGCAACTACCCGAGGAAACCGTGAGGCGCCAACTCGACGCGATGGTCGAGTCGGGATTGCTGGTGCGGTTGACGGGCCCGTCGCCCGTCTACGCCTTCAAGCACGCGCTCATTCGCGATGCCGCCTACGACCTGTTGCTGAAAGCGACGAGGCGAAAATATCACGGACGGATCGCGAAGATGCTGATCGACCGGTTCCCGGAATCCGTGGAAAATCTCCCGGAACTGCTCGCCCACCACCTTTCCGGCGCCGGCGATTACCTCGAGGCCGCGGCTCGTTGGCAAGCGGCCGGCGCGCGCGCCACGCAACGTGGCGCTGTGAAGGAGGCGGTCAGTCACCTGCGACGCGCGCTGGCCGACCTCGGGCAGCTCTCCGAAGACCCGATCCGGCTGAACCGTGAGCTGGAGGTTCTCACGGCTTTGGCCCCGGTGCTGAGCGCGGTGGCCGGCTGGGGGGCGCCCGTCGTGGGGGAAACATGTAGTCGCGCGATCGAGCTTGCGCGCCGACTCGGCGCCGACGATCGCATATATGCACTGATGTGGGTGCTTTGGAGCAACCAGTTCGTTGGCGGGCGTCTTAGGGACGCTCCGGAAACCGCCGCAAAATTGTTTACCATGGGACTCGACGCCAACGACCCGATGCTGGTGACCATCGGTCGCGGCGCGACTTGCTACACTCACTACTATCGCGGCGAATATGACGCGGTGATAGCCATGGCGGGGGCTGGGCTGCGCGTCCATACGTCCGACATGGATTCGATCGTAACCCGCAAATTCCAGATCTCTCCAAAGAGCACCATGTTGATCACCAAGGCCAGCGCGCTTTGGATGCAAGGCCGGCAGGACGACGGCATAGCGACGGCAAACGAGTTGATCGCCCATGGCCGTGGGCTTGGACACCCTCCGAGCGTTGCCACGACGCTCGGGACAGCCATGTACTTCAATCTCTACGATCGCGACTGGAAGCGGCTGTTCGCGCTCGCGGAGGAAGTTCATGAACTGGCTCGAGCCGAGGGCTTTGCCATGTGGACGGCGGTCTCCGGCCTCTACCGCGGCCGCGCCCGCATGGGGCTGGGCGAAGTGGAGGCCGGCGTGGCCGAAGTGCTCGAATGGGGCGCCTTGTTCCATCAAACCGGCTGCTCCGGGGTGCTCGAAGGTTCGTTCACCAGCATGATGGGCGAAGCCATGCATTTAGCTGGCCGCTCGGAGGAGGCGCTCGTCGAAAGCAACGAGGGCGAACGCCGCGCCAAGGCTGGCTGCGTGTTGGCGATGATGCCCGAGATCTACCGCATTCGCGGGAACATT
The DNA here is from genome assembly GCA_049287975.1 of Roseiarcus sp. Classification (GTDB taxonomy): domain Bacteria; phylum Pseudomonadota; class Alphaproteobacteria; order Rhizobiales; family Beijerinckiaceae; genus Roseiarcus. Next base: position 2,218 of record JBAQGU010000701.1, on the reverse strand, counting down.
TTGCGTAATCTCGACCGATTGGATCAAGCGGACGAAGCCTACCGTGAAGCCGTAGATTGCGCCCGCGCCCAGGGCGCGCGCTCGCTCGAACTCCGCGCATTGACATCGCAGTTGGATTTGCGGCTCGCGCTCGGGCAACCGGAGGACATCCCGACGGAACTGCATCGGGCGATGAACGCGATGATATGCGCGCCGGATCGCCCCGACTTGGCCGCGGCGCGAGAATTGCTCATGCGCTTGGGGGGGGAAGCCATACTGACGCGAGAGCCTGCGGAGGGTCGATTCACGACATGACGCTGTCTCGCCTCGGGCGCCAAGCCGACAATGTCCCCGCTGGCCAAGCGTCGGCCGGGTCTTCGGTTCGATTCGCGCGCGACGGTTCGAGAATGTGGTGGGGAGGCGAGGATACGCCCGGACCGCCGGCGGTGCTTCCCGAGGGATCTGTCGCTCACCTCACGGTGGCGGTTTCTCCTTCGCGGCCGGGGCACTCCGTGACGATCGACTATCGCGTCAACGGAGGTCCGATACGCGAAACCGCCGCGCGAAGCGAGTTTCACCCGCTTGGCGCGAATCCGCGCATGTTTCTGGCGACACTGCCGGGGGCGGCCGAAGGATGGGTCGAATTTCTGCCGGTGCTCCGTTTTGCCGGCCAACCCATCTCTTCGCGTCTCGCGGAATCCGCCGAGAGCAATCGTTACCGGGTGGGCGCCGCCGCAAAACTGACGCCGGACGCCGCCTCGACCGCATTGCCCAAGCCCAAGCCGCGTTGGGCCTGGGACACTCGGTTCCTGTTCTCGCTCTCCGCCTCCGTCCGCAAACAAGCGATCGGCCCGACGCCGGATGGACTTCGGATCAATTGGCTCGACGTCGACGGGAGTTTCGCCGGGCCGGAGTTGAGCGGCGTGTTCTTGCCCGGCGCTGCCGACTGGATGCGGATTCGCCCGGACGGCATGGCGATCGTCGACGCGCGGGCTTGCTTGGAGACGCCGACGGGCGCGCGCATCGATCTCACCTATGGCGGGCGGCTCGACCTCGGCGCCGACGGCTACGCCCGCGCGCTTCGCACGGATTTCCCTCAGCTTCCGCCGCTCGTGGTCACGCCCACATTCGCGACGTCGGACAAGCGTTACGAATGGCTGAACCGCGCCCAGTGCATCGGCGTCGGCCGGGTGGACGCGGTCGGCCTTCGCTACGGATTCGATGCCTACCTCGTGCGGGTGGGGGACGATCGAGATGCGGAGTAGTGGAGCGAACGCGTCGGGCTAGCGCCCAGGGTCCAAGTATTAGCCATCTCGTGAATGGATCAACCGGGAGTATTGGCATGACCACGAATTATCCGCAGGTGCCTTGGACCGATGAGCAATGGGCGCTCGTCACGCAGACGGTTCAGAAGGAAGCCAGTCGCGCTCGAGTGGCCGCGACCTTCCTGCCTCTTTACGGACCCTTGCCCCCGGACACGGACTTCGTGAGACGCGAGGCGTTGGATTACGACCCAAGACCCCCAACTACAGAGCCGCAGCGGATAGTGGTCGACGACATATCTACGGTGCCTCTGGCGACGCTGTACGTGAAGGTGTGGCTGCGCGGGGCGCAAATGGCCGATCCCAACTTGACGAGCGCCCTACAGATGTTCCGGCGCGCCGCCAACGTCCTTGCTCGTCTGGAAGACGCGGTGGTGTTTCAAGGGCAGGCTAAAGCCAACCAGGGTCCCTCCGACGGAACCGCGACAGCTGGCTTACCCAATATTTGGGGAATCATCGGGGGATCAGAATGCGAGGGCCTGTTGCAGGCGGCACGCGGGAGCCAAGTCGAGTATCTCAAAGCATCTCATGGTACCAGTCGAGAAGCCCGCGGTTTGGTGCATCAAGTGTCGGCGCGCATCGGGGATCTCGAATCGAAGGGTCACTTGGGTCCGTTTGCAGTCGTGCTCGGAGAAACCCTGTTTTCCGATGCCCAAAATCCGTCCGGCTCCCTTGTTCTGCCCTCGGACCGCATCATACCCTTCCTGGGCGGCGGTCCGCTGCTTCGTTCTTCGACTTTGCCGGACGACGAAGGTATCGTCGTGGCGCTCGGCGGTGCGCCCATCGATCTCGTCGTAGCGTGCGACCTGTCTGTCGGTTTTCTGCAGGTCACCGAGGAGCCCAAATTTTTGTTCCGCGTCCACGAAAAGATCCGGCTGAGGATCAAGGAGGAAGGGGCGATCGAGCACTTGATACGG
>JBAQGU010000700.1:0-14275 GCA_049287975.1 Roseiarcus sp. | reverse complement strand
GCTCTCGGGGTCGCGCTCGTCGCCGCCGTGGCGCGCTTCGCATTCATGGCGTCGGCGCCCCGAGGTCCGGAGTTGTTGATCGGGTCGCTGATCGTAGGCGCCGCATCGTTCGCCACCGGCATGGCGTTCGCTTTGATCTTCCCCAGCGCGGCCGGCAGAGCCCAGCCTCAGCTCGCCGACCCCTTCGTAGATATTCCCTTGGACGGAATCGACTGAACCTCAACCCACTCAACCCATCAGGCGTTTGCGCACGATTTCGTGCAATGCAGGATCGCCCGCGGCGATGATTCGGCCGCCTTTCGCCGCTTCGCCGCCGTCCCAGGTGGTGATTTTGCCGCCCGCGCCCTCGATGATCGATACCAGCGCGACGACATCATGCGGCTTGAGATTGGCTTCGACGACGAGATCGACAAAACCGGCCGCCAGGGCGCAATAGGCGTAGCAGTCGCCGCCATAGCGCACGAGGCGTGCGTCGGCCTCGATCGCGCAATAGGCGGCGCGGTCGGATTCGTCCTTGATCAGCTGCGGGTTCGTCGTCATCAAGGCGGCTTCGGCCAGCGATCGGCAGCCGCGGGTACGAAGCGTGCGTGTGGTCCATTCCGAGGGCGGATTCTCGCCGCGGGAGGTAGCCAGGGAACGGATCCGCGTGCGTTTGCCGTCGCCGAAATAGCGTTCGCGTGTGAATGGTTGCGACATCATGCCGTAAACAGGCCGGCCGCGGTGCATGAGGCCGATCAACGTGCCCCAGGTCGGCAAACCCGATATGAAACTCTTCGTGCCGTCGATGGGATCGAGAACCCAGACATATTCGGCGTCGGGCCGATCCGCGCCGTATTCCTCGCCGATCACGCCATGCGCCGGAAACGTCTGCGAAATCAATCTTCGCATCGCAGCCTCCGCGCCACGGTCGGCTTCGGTCACGGGATCGAACGCTCCGCCGCGCGATTTGTCTTCCGCGCCGATCGAACTGCGGAAGAACGGTAGAATCACTTCGCTCGATACCTGCGCGAGTCGGTCGACGAAGGCCGCAAAATCGACCGCCGTCATCTCGGGCCCTCCGTATCTTTCTGAGAAAGAGGAATTCTGTGCCGCGAATTTTGCATATCAGCCATGTCGAGTTGTGGGCCATCGGTCCTTGGCGAGCGAATAGAGCACATGTAAACCATTGTTTGACATGGGAAACTTTCAACATTGGGCGAATCGCGCGGCCCCACGCTGTGGCAAAAACGTCGCACTCGCGGCCATCTCAATGTGTGGTCTCAGAAATATCTTGCATTTGATGCTTCGGAAGTGGATATTGTTGCGGTGCGGCATTGATCTGCCGCATATGCCCTCCTTGGGCGTTTCCTCCCTAGACTCAGGCCGCTGTGGCGACACGGCGGCCTCCTTTATTTTGGACTGGGAGTCGCGAAGCCGAGATCCCGCCAGGTTTCCGTCCTCATTCCGCCGCCAGAGACGCCTGCCCGAACCCGCTTGCGCGCACGGCGAGGGCTTGCGCCATATTCAACAGAGCCTTCGCCAAAACTTCGGCTTTTTCCAACTTTGCAATCCGGCGCTCGTCCATATAGAGGGCGCGGTTGATTTCAATCTGAACCGCGTGACGCCCTTGTGTCGGGGCTCCGTGTCGCTCGGTGATGTAGCCTCCCGCATAAGGCTTGTTGCGACGCACGGCGAGCCCCGAATCGCGTAACGCCCGTTCGAGCGTATCGAGGACCCACCCGGCCGCGCTGGATCCGAATCGGTCGCCGAGCACGATGTCGCTGCCGCCCGCATCGACGGAACTCGACGGCATCGAGTGGCAATCCAGCAGGATCGCGAATCCGAATCGCTCGCGGGCCTGCTCGACCAGCGCGGCGAGCCGAGTGTGATAGGGCCGATGAAGCGCCGCGATCCTCGCGAGTCCATCCGCGACCGGGATCGGTCCGCGATAGATCGGCTGCGCGTCGCCGACGACGCGCGGGATGGCGCCGAGGCCCGCCGCGACCCGCAGAGAGCGGGTGTTCGCAAAATCCGGTAGCCGCCCCTCGAACATCTGGGGGTCGAGTTCGAACGGCTCGCGATTGACGTCCAGATAGGCCCTTGGGAAGCGAGCCCGCAACAACGGCGCGCCGATCGCGACGCAGGGCATCATCAACTCGTCGACGAAACAGTCCTCCGAACGGCGCAAAGTCATCGCGTCGAGTCGCGAAGCTTCCAAGAATTTGCGTGGATACCGCGAGCCCGAATGCGGCGAATCGAGTACGATCGGAGTCTCGACCTCGGCGGGCTCCACCACCTCGAAAGGTGAACCGAGATCGAGGCCCCAGTCATCATCGCGCATGCTGCGTGGCTCTCCCGACGTTCGACTTCCGTTAGGGCGTCGCACGCCACCCCGAAACGCGATGATAGACACAAACGCACTCGAGCGTAAATTACGAATGGCGCGCCGTCGGTCGCCTTCACTTGATTTTTACTCTAATCCAGCATCTCTTGGAGAATCAACGGGGAAATTCAATGTCCGAGCCGGCCGAATCGATCGCGCGAATCCTGCTCGCCGAGGATGATAACGACATGCGCCGCTTCCTCGTCAAGGCGCTCCAGAACGCCGGCTATAGCGTCGCCTCTTTCGACAATGGTCTGTCCGCCTACAACAGGCTGCGCGAGGAGCCGTTCGAACTGCTGCTGACGGACATCGTCATGCCGGAGATGGACGGCATCGAACTCGCGCGCCGCGCGACCGAACTCGATCCAGAAATCAAAGTGATGTTCATCACGGGTTTCGCTGCTGTCGCGCTGAACCCCGACAATCACGCCCCCAAAGACGCGCGCGTCCTCTCCAAGCCGTTCCATCTCCGGGACCTCGTCAACGAAGTGCAGCGGCTGCTGAAAGCGGCTTGAGCGGACGTCCGCGCTCGAGACCGCCGCGCCGCTGTAGACGCGGTCCGCGTGGGCTGCGCTTGGTTCACACTCGCAATATGACGCGCGCTGGGACGGCCGCGCTCAGCGAGCGCGGCTACAATTTCGAAAACACCCGGACTTCTGATCTGATGGTGCGCCTTCAATGCGCCCGATCCAAGGAAAACCCGAAGTCGCCGTCGATCCAGGTGTCCTTGTCCTGAATGATGGCCTGAACCGGCAAGGTCGGCGTGGCCACCGCGAGGCCCGGCGTCTTCTTGACGGCGGTCCCGATCGCCATGAATTCGACCAGGCCATGATTGAGCTCGGCGATATAGGTCTTCACGCCGACGACCTCTTCCGCGCCGAGTTGATCCGCCTCCCGTTTGATCCGGTCGATCGCGATCTCGCGCGCATCATGAACGAGGCGCGTCAGCTCGTTGATTTCGCCGCGCGTGAAGGATTTGAACGCGGCCATGAATCCGCCGGCGAAGCCGAGCGAATAGATCGAGGTGGACATCAAGAGCTTGATCGGCGCATAGCCCAGGCTCGTCATCGCCCAGAGTTCCTCGCCCGTCATGTCGCTGGTGACGGGATTGGCGAAAGCCGAGCCCGGCAGGGCCGGGTTGAAGGCGGCGGTGCCGGACATGATCATTTCATGCGTGCCGGCCCAACGCTGGATCGTCGTGCGGATGCCGACGACGGCGTTGTCTTTGTCTTGCCGCGCAGCTCCGACGACGCGGTCCAGCGCCGCGTGGCGGGTATGATTGAAAACGTCGCTGAATTCCCCGATCTCGCCGCGAGCGAGGGTCTTCAGCGAGCCCAACAGCCCCCCGCCCACGCCCATGGAATAGGCGATGTTGCCGAACGCGTGCTGGATCGGCTCATAACCAGCGTCCATGTGGCAATAGAGCTCTTGCGCGTCGCCGGCGCTCGTGAACAGCCCGTCGACGGGCGCTTTGCCGTGGACGCAGGAGCCGACGAACAAAAATTCCGTGCTCCCGCTGAAGGAGCGCAGTTCGCCTGTGACGCCGGCGACGCCGGCAGCCCCAATTTGCGCCGCCTCTCGAGTCATCCGCGTCAACGCGGAGGCGCGGCCCTCGTGGATCGCCTGCGTGACCTGCGGCACCTCGCCGCCGAGAACATTGCCGACTCCGGCTCCGAGCGAGCCCAGAAACCCCATCGAATTGACGCTATTGCCCACTACGAGTTCGCCCGCCGAATATTGCTTGAGCGCCAGGCAGTAGATTTCGTTTCCCGATAGTCCCGTGACTTTGGCCATGGCGCTCGTCTTCTCCGTTGCGATCTATTCGTGTATCTCGCGCTCGGAAATAGGCTCGCCCGTCTGCTCTGGCGCGCGGTCGTCGGCGATGGGCTTGTGCAGCGAGTCTCGCTCCGATGTCTCGCATGCGAGGAAGGGCCAAGACTCGGTGGCCATCCGGCGGTCCTCGCGCCTCGTCTGCGCCTCATCGCAACGTGCCGAACGACAGACCGCGCACGAGATATTTCTGCAAGGCGAACGCGAGGATCACCACCGGCACGGCGCCGAGCGTCGCAATCGCGGCTATGTCGCCCCAGAGCACATCGTGCCCCTCCATTAGCACCGGCAGGATGAAGGGCAAGGTGGTCACGTCGGCGCGAGTGAGGATCACCGCGAAGAAGAACTCGTTCCACGAGAAGATGAAAGCGAGCAGCGCGACGGCGAGAATGGCGGGCCTGGCCATCGGCACGGCGATCTCCCAGAACGCGCGCCAACGCGTCGCGCCGTTGACGAGGGCGGAATCCTCCATGTCGCGCGGAATGTCTTCGAAGAAACTCTTCAGCACCCAGGAGATGAAAGGGATGTTGAAGACAGTATATTGCAGGATCAACGCGGTGTAACTGTCGAGCAGGCCCAGCGCCGACCAGAAGAGATACATCGGGATCGCCACCGCGACCGGCGGCATGAACAGGATGCTGAGCACGGTGAAGGACAGATTGTCGCCGCCGGTGCGATAGCGGCCGATCGCGTAAGCCGCCGGCACGCCCAACGCCAGCGACAGAAGCGTGGACAGGGAGGCGACGATCAGGCTGTCGCCGAGTCCCTTGAGGCCGCCCCACTTGAAGAGCGCGTCGGTGAAGTTCTCCCAGTGGAGTTCGGAAGGGATGAAGACCGGCGGCGTGTTCAGCCATTCGCCCGGCGGCTTGACCGCCGTGATCAGCATCCAGAGCACCGGCCCGAGGAAGACGAACAGCGCCAGCGCCAGGCCGAGCCCGCAGAAAAAGTCGGCGAGTGTGAAACCTCGCTTCATGTCGCCGCCTCGCGGCCGGCAAGGCTCGACCGCCTCGTGAGCGTAATCAAGGCCTTGGCCAGGAGGCTGACCACGATCAATTGCAGGATCGCCAGAGCCGAGGCATAGCCGAGATTGAAGTAGCGGAAGCCCTGAACGTAGGTGAAGAAGGCCAGGTTTTCCGTCGCTATCCCAGGGCCGCCAGCGGTGAGCACATAGATGATGTCGAACAGTTTGAACGTCATCAGAATGCGCAGGATCAGCGCGATGCCGATGACCGGCCGCAGCAGGGGCAGATAGATGCGCCAGACGATCTGCCACGTCGTCGAGCCGTCCATGCGCGCCGCTTCGACGATGGAGCCGGGCAGCGAACGCAGGCCGGCGAACAGCAGAAGCGTCATGAAGGGCGTCCACTGCCAGCAATCGACGAAGATCAGCGCCGGCAAAGCGAGAGAGGGATCCGCTGTCCAGGTCGGTTGACCCAGATGCAGAAGCCCGAGAAAATAGTTCACCGGTCCGAACCGATAGTTGAACAATTGCGTCCATTGAAAGGCGGCGACCGAGCTGGAGATGATGGTCGGGATCAGCAGCAGCGTGACCAGCAAATCCTGAAAGCGACGCAACCGGTTGAGCAGCAGCGCGAGCGCCATCCCGGCCGGGAATTGCAGAAACACCACTCCGGCGACGAACCAAAGCGTCACCTCGAGGCTGCTCCAGAACAACGATTCGTGGAAGATCCTGGCGTAATTGGCGAATCCGACCCAGCGATGCACGCCGGGGATGAGCAACTGATAGTTTTTGAACGAAACGGTGACCGCGTAGAGCAGCGGAAAGACGCTGTTGGCCGCAAGCATCGCCAGGGCCGGCGCCATCATCAACCAGCCGAGCCGGCGCGCGTCGTCGTGACCATGACGGCGCGGCCGGACAGCGGGAATGGATAAGGTTCCGGTCATCGGGTCGCCAATCGGAGGAGCGGCAGCGCCGAACGCCGTGGCGCCGCCGCCCGCTCGTTATCCTCTTGCCGGCTCAGCGGTCTAGTACGCCAGACCCACGTCCTTGAACGACTTCACCCACGCGGCATAGGCTGCCTTCTGGCTGTCGGGATCCTCGGCCTGGGTGATGTTGTTCCACTCGTTCGCCGTCGCATCGAGGGCGGCTTTCGCTGGCAGAGTTCCCGCCAGCGCCTGGCTGACATAGAGGTCGAGGATGTCGAGATAGCGCGGCGCCCCGGGGATGCTGAGCTCCGGATAGCCGTTCTTCAGGCCTTCCTTGATCGTCTCGACGTAGACCTTCGCCAAGTCGGGGGTGAGGGCGGGTCCGCCTTCATGGTTCTTGGTGGCGGCCTCCCACTTCAGCGAAGAATACCGATAGGGATCCTGGCCGCAATTCGAATCGTAGACGTAAGTGATGGTCACGTCCGGAAGCTGCATCCAGGCGGCGACCCGATAGGCGTCCTCGGGATTCTTGGAGAACGCCGACACCGCCATCACGCGGCTGTAGGGCATGTAGGTGCGCACCGGAATGGGCGCGACGCCGCCTTTGCCCACCACCTTGCTCATCTTGGGATCGTCGACCTTGAGAGGGAGGTCGTTCCATTGCACGACCATGGCGGTGGAGCCGTTGAGGAACGCTTCGTTCAGCTCGGGATAGCCGATCTGAAGGATGTTCGGCGGCGAATACTGCTTCTGCTTGACGAGCATTTCCAGCGCCTTCACGCCGGCCTCGCTGTTGATTCCCGGCTTCATGTCGTCGCTGAACCAACGGCCGCCCATGCCGGCGAAGATGTTGATGAACCACGCGTAGCAGAAGCCGCGCTGGGCATAGAAGGCGGTGCCGTAGAGGTTCGGCGGCCGGGTGAAAAATTCGGCGATCTGCATGTACTGGTCCCAAGTCTTGGGCGGAGCGAGGTCCCAGCCATATTTCGCCTTGAAATCTTTCTGCTCCTTCGGATCGTTGAACAGGTCCGTGCGGTAGATGACCTGCAAATTGTCGCCATCGTACATCAGCGCGTAGAGCTTGCCATCGCGCTTGATTACGGGGTCCTTATAGACCGGCAGATAATCGTCGAGCTGCGGATCGAGCACCTGCTTGTACTGATCGAGGTCGCGCAGGAAGCCCAACGCCACGAAATCGCCCAGGAAATAAGGCGGGAACACGAGAAGATCGTAGGCCGACGAGCGCGCCGTCAGTTCCGAGACCAACTTCTCGTACTGGCCGACGAAGGGCAGGCCGATGTGATTCAAGGTGATGCCGAACTTATTCTTGATCGCGCCCTCCTGCCAGTGGAAGGGGTTCTGGTTTTGCCCGGCGTCGCATTCGACACTGACTGTCGAGGCGGCCCGAGCCGTGCGCGGATAAAGGGCGCTGCCGAGCAGCGAGGCGCCGGCGAGACCGGTCGTCAGCGCGGCGCCGTTGCGCAGCAATCCTCTGCGGCTGAGCCGCCCGAATCCGAAGTCGCTTCCATCTTTGTGGTTTTCCGTCATCGCGATCCTCCTCGCTCACTTTTTGCGCTTGATATTGCGCTTCTCGCCCCGGTCAATTGACCAGCGCGGCCGTCTCCGACGCCGGCGCGGTTCGCGCCGACAATCGTTCGCCGCTCTCGCGGTCGAACACGTGCAACTGGTCGGGCGCCATCGCCAGCCAAACCGCGGCTCCCGCGTCCAGACGCTCACGACCATTCAGCGATACATGAATCCGCTCATCGCCGAGTCGCATCAGGCAGATCAATCGTTCTCCCTGAAATTGGGCGGTCTCCACCGTCGCCGGCGAGGCGCCGTCCGTGGCGCGCCGACGGACTTCCACCGCCTCCGGGCGGAAGCCGACGATGAGTTCTTTCGCCGAGCGCAACGCGTCGACCGCGCCGGCCGGCGCGGGCAGCGAGAATCCCTCGCCCTTCAGCGTCGGCGCGTCGCCACTGTGAAATCGGCAGTGCAACAGATTCATCCGCAACTGACCGATGAATCCGGCGACGAATACGTTGGCCGGATTGAGATAGAGGTCGTCGGGGGCGCCGCATTGTTGCAGGACGCCCTTGCGCAACACGGCGATCCTGTCGGAAATGGCGAGCGCGTCGAGCTGGTCGTGCGTCACCATGATCATCGTGGCGCCGAGCTGCCTTTGCAGCCGCTGGATTTCGGTGCGCACCGTCTCGCGCAAACTCGCGTCGAGATTGCTGATCGGCTCGTCGAGCAGATAGAGGCTCGGTTTCTGGACGATGGCGCGGCCGATCGCCACCCGCTGCTGCTCGCCGCCGCTGACCTGCTGGATGCGTCGGTCGAGCAGATGTTCGATCCCGAGCAGCCTCGCGGCCTCGGCGACGCGGGGCCCTATTTCGGCTCGTGGCGCGTGTCGCGTGCGTAGCGGATAGGCCAGATTTTCGCGCACCGAAAGATGGGGGTAGAGCGCATAGCCCTGGAACATCATACCGATGTGGCGGTCGCGCGGCGACAGGCGTGAAATCTCCCGATCGCCCACGAAAATGTCGCCGTCGTCCAATTCCTCGAGGCCGGCGATCATGCGCAACAACGTCGTCTTGCCGCTGCCCGACGGTCCGAGCAGACAGAGCAACTCGCCGTCGGCGACGTCGAGGTCGAACCCGTCGAACAGCCGCGTCGCGCCAAAACGCTTGGCGATGTTGCGCAGCGATACGGTCGCCAAACCTGCGTCTCCTCCCTGTCCTTCGTCTTGGACGTCCCTGGAGGCCTTTCCCCGCAATTCTACATCGCGATGACGGCCCCCAGCCATATTACGCCAATCTCAACCGGTTTCCAGTGCTATCGCGCCCGGGCGCCCAAGCCTCCGCCATGGCTGAACGTCGGGGAGGCGCCGCTTCGGCGGACGCCGCGATCTATGCCTTGTAGTAGCGTTTGATCCGCTCCGCGGCATCATGCGCCGCGGCTTTCGAGCTCTTGTTCCCCGAGCAGGCCTCCGCAAACATGTCGACGACCACGAAATCACCCGTTACGGCGCCCGAGGCGTAGCCGAGTTCGCCGGAATAACCGTCGTCGAGCGTATATTTCAGCACCGTGGCCTTTGGATCGGCGGTCCAGACCGGAATGTCGTTCCAGGCGGGCAAAGGCGGCGCGGTATAACCGCCCGACTGCGTCTCCCATTAATCGACCTGCTCCTTCTCCCACGTGAATCGCAGGTATTCGCACACCGCGTTCGGATATTTGGTGTAGGCGAAGGCATAGGTGTTGAGGATGTTCTGCTGCTCGGTCGGGTGACCGACCGGGCCGATCGGCATGTTGGCGTGGTCCATGTCGGCAGCGATCGCGTTGAGCGCGGGATCGGGCGAGTTCTTGGCGACGACATATATCGATGTGCCGTTGAGCGTCAGGCTGATCTGATCGGCGAGGAAAGCCTTGTTGTTACTGGCGCCGCCGCGCGGCGCCCCCGTCATACCTAGGTTGGATGATTGCATGACAACCTTGGATCGGCCTATTGCTTAGTGAGGGTCTTCAGGTCGATCGACGATCCCATCGCCGCATAGCCGGCGGGATTGGGATGCAGATGATCGCCCTTGTCGTACTTCGCCTGAGAGTGGCTGGGCTGCTGCGGATCGGCGATGACCTTGTCGAAGTCGATCACGCCATCGAACGCGCCGCTTCGCAGGAAGGCGTTCAGGGCCAGCCGAACCTTCTCCTTCTCAGGATTGTAATAGCCTTGAAACGGGGTTCCGTCGAAAGCGCTATTGAAGGGGGTCAATGTGGCGGCGATAATCTTCATGCCATGCGCGTGCGCGCGCGCAATCAATTGCTTGTAGCCTTCGATGATATCGTCCGCGTTCGGCTCGGGATCGCGTGGCGCGATGGCGCATCCCGGCCAACCCACGTCGTTGATCCCCATCATGAGGATGACCGAGTCGGCGTGCGGCTGGGCGAGGACGTCGCGATCAAAACGCGCCAGCGCGTTGACCCCCATGCGGTCGGTCAGCACTTTCGCGCCCGAAATCCCTTCGTTGAGAATCGCCACCGGGGCGCCGCCCGCTTTGGCAAACCGCTCGGCGAGAACATCAGGCCACCGATCGTTGCCGTCGACCGTCGAGCCATCGCCGTCCGTGATCGAGTCGCCGAACGTGACGACAGCGCGGGTGTCGGCGGGAGCGTCGACCATGATCTCGGTCAGAAACACTCTTTGCGTCTGTTTGGCGTCGGCCTTGAAATCGACGTCGGCGACCTTGTCGCCCGCGGCGACATAAGCGGTCTGATGACCATCCCAATGCATCGTCGTCGTCGGCGAGACTTCCGGGAAGAACAGGCTGACCGAGACTTTCGCGAGCGGCGCGACCGCGAGGTCGATCGGGTCGCTGATCGCCGGGGCGCCGACCGGAATGACGATGGAGGGGCTGCCGCCGAAAGTGACGGCGTGATCGGAGCCGGCCTGGATTTTTCCGCCGTCCGCGGCGAGCGCGATATGGGCTTCGCCGACCTTCAATGGCATGGCGCCATATTCGTTCGAAAGCACGATGCGCACCTTGCTCCCGCCGATGCTGATGCGAGCGACCTGGCGTATCGTCTGATTCCACAGCGAAGTCGGCATGCCGAGCGGAACGGGGAAATCCGGACCCCAGACCGGCTGGGCGCTGGCGGTCCAAGTCCCGATCCAATTGCCCATTTCCGCCGCCTGGAGCGGCGAGGCGAACATCGCGACGCCTGCGAGTGCGCCAGCCAATCCGGCCCGACGCAGCATCGAATTCCGCGCCGAGAAATTCTTTCTGCGGGCGATCTGAATTCCCATCACTTCCTCCACTGATGTTCTTGGTTGCGGCATCCGCAGGAACTCAGGCGACGCCGAGGCTGACATTATGGCTTTCGAAGCTTTTTTCAACTTCAAATCCGATTGCCCCGGCTTCCGCGCACTAAAGCTGCCCCTAGAGCCTTGCAGCAGCGTTACCAACAGCGAAAAATCGTGGATGCAACCGAGGATCTATAGTTGCTCAGGTCCGTCGTGGACAATATAGAATCATTGCGGCCCGAACTCGCTCGCCGCCGTTGGCGGCGCCAAGACCATACGGGGGGAGCTTGGATGAGACGCCGACCGCTGCCTGTTTGGAAGCCCAGCGACGACCAGATGCGACACTGGCCGGCTGTTTCGGGCAATTCCATCAACGGCGTGGGAGAAAAAGTTCGAAGGCGTCCGTCGCCAATCTACTGGCATCCGCCAGAGAAAATCCCGCACGGCCCCTTGCAGAAATGGTTCTACGAGCGCACGGGAAACGCCGACGAGACCCTTGCCGACGCCCGACGCGATCGGCAAGCCGCGATTGACGAGCCGCTCGTTCCCATCGCCGAACAATCCAGCGAACGCAATGCCGACGAATGGACCGCGGGTGTGAAGCGCGCGGCCGTCGAATCCGGCGCCGACGACGTCGGCATCACACTTCTGCGAGCCGAGTATGTCTTCGAGGGGCACGAAGTCCCGCAATATCGTTGGATGGTGATGATCGCCGTCGAGCACGCCTACGACGCCCTGAAGACTGCCCCTTCGATGCGGACGCTCGTCGAGGTCACCAGACAGTACGCGCGAGGGACGCGGGTGGCGAAGGGCGTCGCCAATTGGATCAGACGGCAGGGGCAGGACGCGTTTCCGTATGGAGGGCCGATGGCCGGCTCATTCGTATTGATCCCTGCCGCGATCGAGGCTGGGCTCGGAGAGCTGGGCAAGCATGGCTCGATGATTCACCGCGGATTCGGCTCGAACTTTCGGCTGGCCTGCGTGCTGACCAACGCCCCACTGGTGGCAGATGGTCGCAACGACTTCGGAGCCGCCGATTTTTGCCTCAACTGCCGCGTCTGCTCGGACGCGTGCCCCCCTGACGCGATTTTCCAGGAAAAGACCCTCGTGCGCGGCGAGCGACGTTGGTATGTCGATTTCGACAAGTGCCTGCCGTATTTCAACGAGGCGGAAAGCTGCGCGATCTGCCTCGCCGTCTGCCCATTCAGCAGGCCGGGCGTCGGGACGAATCTCGTCGGAAAACTCGCGAGGCGCATGCGAGGCGGAGATCATGAATGACCGGCGCATCCTCCGGGCGGGGCGAAGGGCGACGGATGTGATGCAAAAATATCACACCCGCGCAGATAGTGTACATGAACGCGCTTTTGCTGCGCCTTTGGGCTTTTGCCCATTGCTTTTTTGTGCGGCGCACCATATATCATGAAACGCGGCGACTTGTTCGCCGTATGCCCTCCTTGGGCGTTTCCTCCCTAGACTCAGGCCGCTCTTCGGGAGCGGCCTCCTTTTTTTTGACAACCCCCTCTGTAACGTACGGAAGCGGACAAAAAAAGGGGGTGAAGGCGGTTTCGTCCGCCTTTTCGCTCACATTTTATGTCTGCAATACTGACCCATTCAGCGCGAATGCGCTCCAGGGCTCCCCGCTTTCGCAAGGTGTCCGAATACGCGCGGCTCATCCGAGAGACGACGAGCGAGTCGCGACAAATTTTCGGGAGGGAAAGAAAGCCGTGCAAGCGCTTGGCATCCTTGAATCGGCCAGCCAAATACTGCAGCCGATCACTCTCCGCGCGCCGTGAGCGCCTTCACGAAGCGCCGAGCGAATTCCGCCCCGTCCGCTTCCATGCAAACATCGGCGTTGCGGCGATCCGCCGCGGTCCGGCGACGGTCGGCGACGGTCTGGCCGCGCGTCAGCGCGCCAGCGAGTTCGACGTCGACGCACATGCGCTCGACGACTGCGAGCGCGGGGTCCTCGGCGATGGCGACGGCGAGCGGGTCGTGCAGGCCGCAGCCGTCGATGCCGGGGTACATCCTGTTGTAGGCGCCGACGTAGAATTGCGCGATCTCCATCATCTTCGCGCCAACCGCCCCGCCCTTGCCGGCAATCTCGGCGAGCATCGGCGCGGTCAGCAAAACCTTCATCGTCACGTCCATGCCGACCAGCGTGAGGTTCGCGCCCGAGCGCAGCACGATTTGGGCGGCCTCCGGGTCGTTCCAGAAATTGGCGTCGGCCATCGGCGAGGGAATGCCCTGAATTCCCGGATGAAAGATCGTGCTGCCCATCACGACGATCCGCTTCAGCAGCGTCGCGATCTCCGGCGCCTTGGCGAGCGCAAGGGCGACGTTGGTGACCGGCCCGACCGGGCAGAGCGTGATCTCGCCGGGGTTCTCGCGCGCCATGCGAATGATGAGATCGGGGGCCGATTCCGCGATGGCGCGCCCCGTTGGCTCAGGCAGCGCGACGTCCCCTAACCCATTGGCGCCGTGGACGTGATCCGCGCCCTTGACGAACGGCTTCAGCAGCGACCGCCCGGGGCCGCGCGCGACGGGAATTTCGTCGCGGCCTGCGAGCTCGAGGATGCGCAACGTGTTCTTCGTCGCCGCGTCGATGTCGGTGTTGCCAAACGTGGTGGTGAGCGCCTCGAGGCGGATGCCCGGGCGGCGCAAGGCGTAGAGGATCGCCATCGCGTCGTCGATGCCGGTATCGACGTCGAGGATCATTCGGCAGAGTTCGGGCATCGGTTTTCGTCCTTCGATACTATTCAGCCTCATCGCGATTGGATTGTCATAGCCACAAAAGTATCCAGCCGTGGAGAGAGGGCGAGGCGGCAGCATGAGCCGCGAACCGAGCGCGGAAGGCTGACGCATGGCGGAAGTTCAAATCCGGCGTCAACAGGACAAGAGAGATCGCGGAGGCCGCGATTGCGGCAGGTCTGTCCGACAAGGTTTTCGCAAAGCGGCCGAGGCGGCGTTTCGGTAGTGTCTCAGTTTGAATTTTCGCTTCGGGCGGAAAACGGCCATTCACGTGAAACATCTAGCGCCGGCGCAGTCAGGTGCATACGGTGACACATGCATATATTGCAATTTAGGCTCACGGCGACATATGCATACATGCATATATTGCAATTTGGTTCCCTCAATCGCATTTCGGCTCGGCCGGGATACGCATTCGTCCAAGGATCTAGTTCTGAATCGTCCAAATCAGTTGATTCGCCAATCAAGGGGCTGTGGCGATGTCTGTGAGGCGAAGCGCGGGCGTGTCCTGGCCTGCCTTGGCGGGTCCGCTTGCGGCACTGGCATCCGCTACCATTTTATGGTATCAAGAGCCAATGAATGCGAAGCATCGGCGCACCTTGGGGGCGATCTGCGCCCGGCCCGTCCGTTCGGACATTCGCTGGACG
>JBAQGU010000699.1:0-4415 GCA_049287975.1 Roseiarcus sp. | reverse complement strand
CGCCCATCCCGACCCCGCCACCCGCGCGGTGCGCGAGGCGCGCGACCTCTCGACCCCGGCCGATCACCCGGCGGCGCGGCAGCTCGCCGCGATGGCGCATCCCGATTTCGTGCTGCTCAGGCGCGAGTGGAATCCCAAAACGAAGAACTTCTTCAGCGAAATCCGTGTCGACGACGTGCGCGCGCGCCTCGGGGTCTTCCAGCTGTCGGCGGCCTTCGGCGGCTGGCGCGTCGCCATCGTCGACAGCGCGGACGATCTCAACCGCGCGGGCGCCAATGCGTTGCTGAAGATGATCGAGGAGCCGCCGCCGCGTTCGCTGATCCTGATCGTCGCGCACCAGCCGGGGCAGTTGCCGCCGACCATTCGTTCGCGCTGCCGGCGGCTGCTGCTCGGGCCGCTCGCGCCTGCCGAAATCGGCGAGATCGTCACAGGCCTGGGAACGCCCTGGAGCGCGGCCGGCGCCGCGAAAATCGCCGAGGCGGCCTCGCGCGCCGACGGATCGGTGCGGGAGGCCTTGCGTCGGCTCGATCCTGAAGGGCAGGGGCTCGGCGTCCTGATCGACTCGACGCTGGTGCAACTGCCGCGCGCGGACATGCGCGCCGTCCACAAGCTCGCGGAGGCGGTGAGCGGCCGCGGGACCGGCGACGCGTTCGAGAGGCTCACGGTCGCTCTCTATGATTGGCTCGCCGCGCGCGGGCGCGAACCATCGTCTCCCGCCCGGCTCGAGGCGATCGCCGGATTGTGGGAGCGGCTCCGCGCCGTCACGCGCGAAACCGAGGCGCTCAATCTCGACAAGAAGCTGCACGTGCTGGCGATCTTCGAGGAGATCGCCGAGCGGGCGCGGGCGTTCTAGCGGCAAGGGCCGGCGCAAGAACAGGCCCTTCCAACTCAGCCGCCCGCGCTCTAGCTAGCTGAAAGCCTGCGACAGGTAGAGCCGAAGCAGCGCGCGGATTTCGGCAACGAGGTCGCCGCGTTCGGATTCCTCCTCAGCCAAGGCGCGCGCTCCCTTCAGGACATGCAGCAGAACCGCCGCCATTCTGTACGCCGCCTCAGGCGACAGGGTCTCGATGGCGGCGCCGAGAATCGATGCGATGCGCGCGCGCATCGCGCTGCGGAGCGCAGCGCGCTTGTCGGCGCCGTCGCCGCGCGCATCGATCAGCGTGACCGCCACGGCGCGGTCCGGCTGCAATCCGAGAATGAGATCGACGAGAGCATCGGCGAGCGCCCCGGGGGATAGCCGCGTCGCGCGCTCGGCGACCCCGTCCAGCGCGGCGCCGAGTCGCTCCCAATAGCGGTCCAGCAGAGCGTCGGCGAGAACCTCCTTGGTCGGGAAGAATCGATAGAGCGAGCCGATCGCGGTGTTCGAGCGCGCCGCGATCTCGGTCATCGTCGCCGCGTCATAGCCCTTCTCGGCGAAGACGGCGCCGCCGGCGTCCAGGATCGCCGCCACGCGAGTCCTGCCGCGCTCGCGCTTGGGCGCCAGTGCTTGCGCGGGAATCGTCGTTGACACTTTTCGAGGATATCCTCTACTGACGATATACGAGAGCATCCTCGCATATCATTCCACCGCGCCCCCGTCACGCCGTCTTGCACCCTGGCCCCGCCGCGCGCCAATTGCGAAAGCCAAGCCATGCCCGACCTCGATCCACGCTCGCGTCGCCTCCGCCGACGCGAAGAACGTCGTCTCGGCGACGGCGTAACGCGGCGATGACGGACCTTCCGCGCAACGCCATCCGCTTTCCCTCATTGCGCGGCGCGCCGCTCGCCGCGCAATGGGCGGCGCTGCTGCTGCTGTCTACGCCCATCGTGCTGGCGCTCGAGGCGATTCATTTGCCGGCCGCCCTGCTGCTCGGGCCGATGGCGGCCGCGATTCTCGTCGCTGCCGCCGACGGAACGGCCCGCATTCCCGAAGGCGCGTTCGTCCTCGCGCAGGGCTTTATCGGCGCCATGGCCGCGCGCGCCATAAGGCCGTCGTTCATCGGCGAGATGGCGCACCAATGGCCGCTTTTTCTCGCCGGCGTGCTGTCCGTCATCGTGGCGAGCTATGCACTGGGTTGGGTGCTGGCGCGCAACAAGGTGCTGCCGGGGACGATTGCGATCTGGGGCTCGTCGCCCGGCGCCGCCACCGCGATGGTGGTGATGGCCGAGGCGTTCGGCGCCGATGTCCGCCTCGTCGCGTTCATGCAATATCTGCGGGTCGTGCTCGTCGCGATCGTCGCCTCGGCGGTGGCGCGGCTATGGACCGCCGGCTCCGGCGTCCCGCTTCCCGCGATCGTCTGGTTCCCGCCGCTCGCTTGGGCGCCCTTCGCCGAGACGCTCGCGCTCGTGTTCGGCTGCGTCGGCGCGGCGCGTTTCCTGCGCCTGCCCGCCGGCGCCTTCCTTGCGCCGTTCATCGCCGCCGCTCTCTGCCAAGTGTTTGGCGTGCTGACGATCGAATTGCCGCCCTGGCTGCTGGCGATCGCCTACGCCGGGGTCGGATGGACGATCGGTCTTCGCTTCACGCGCTCAGCGCTCAGCCACGCCGCGCACGCGCTGCCGGCGGTCGCCGGTTCGATCCTTCTGCTGATCGCGATCTGCGGCGGTCTGGCAGCGTTATTGAGCGTGCTCGCGCATGTCGATCCGCTCACCGCCTATCTCGCGATGAGCCCCGGCGGCGCGGATACCGCGGCGATCATCGCCGCCTCCAGCAACGTCGACATGCCGTTCGTGATGGCGATGCAGACCACGAGGTTCGTGGTGATCCTGCTGACGGGGCCCGCGATCGCGCGCTTTGTCGCGCGGAGGCTGGCAGCCCGTGGGACTGGAGGCGCCGGCTGATCGCCGAAGTCTCGGACTGTCGCTTCAGCTGCCGTATTCTGGAAGAGAGGACGAAGACCTCCGCGGGAGCGTCAGGGCGCGCCGACGATCCGCCGCCCGCTCGCATTTTCAAGCCGCGTGAAATGCTCTACGAGAGCGCGCATGAGCGAGCGTTTCTACATCACCACCGCGATCCCGTACGCCAACGGCGCCCCGCACATCGGGCACGCGTACGAACGCATCGCGACCGATGCGATCCAGCGGTTCATGCGGCTGGACGGGCACGAGACCCTGTTCGTCACGGGCATGGACGAGCACGGCCTGAAGATGCAGCAGACCGCCGCGCGCGAGGGGCTCACGCCGCAGGCGCTCGCCGATCGGACCGCGGGGCAGTTCGCCGCCATGGGCGAAGCGCTCGAGGCGGGCGCCGACGACATCGTCCGCACGACCGAGAAGCGGCACAAGCGCGCGAGCCAGGCGATCTGGGAGCGAATGCACGCCAACGGCGACATCTATCTCTCGAAATACTCGGGTTGGTATTCGGTGCGCGACGAGGCCTACTTCGACGAGGACGAACTCACGGACGGGCCGGAGGGCAAGCTCGCGCCCAGCGGGGCGCCCGCCGAATGGGTGGAGGAGGAAAGCTATTTCTTCAAGCTGTCCGCCTACGCCGAGCGCCTGCTCGCCCATTACGAGGCCCATCCCGAATTCGTGACGCCGGAGAAGTACCGCAACGAGATCGTCGCCTTCGTCAAACGCGGCCTCGCCGATCTCTCGGTCAGCCGGACGACGTTCGATTGGGGCGTGCCGGTGCCCGGCGATCCCAGGCACGTGATGTATGTCTGGGTCGACGCGCTCACCAATTACATCACCGCGACCGGGTTCCCGGACAAGGGACCGCGCTGGAAATTCTGGCCCGCGAACGCGCACGTGATCGGCAAGGATATCACGCGCTTCCATGCCATCTATTGGCCCGCCTTTCTGATGTCCGCGGGGATCGAATTGCCTAGGCAGATCGTCGTGCACGGATTCCTGTTCAACCGCGGCGAGAAGATGTCGAAATCGGTTGGCAACGTCGTAGATCCCGCGAGCCTGATCGCGGCCTACGGCGTCGACCAGATCCGCTATTTCTTCCTGCGCGAGGTCCCCTTCGGACAGGACGGCAATTACTCGCACGAAGCGATCGTGCAGCGGATCAACGCGGATCTGGCGAACGACCTCGGCAACCTGGCGCAGCGCTCGCTGTCGATGATCGCGAAAAATTGCGCGGGCGTAGTTCCGGACGGGAGCGAAGCGGGCGCGACGGAGGACGATCTGGAGCTGTTGGGACAAGCGGATGCGCTGTTGAGCGTCGCCCGGCAGCACATGAAGGTTTTCGCACTGCATTTGTATCTCGGCGCCGTGTTCGAGATCGTGGCCAAGGCGAACCGCTATTTCGCCAATAACGAACCTTGGAAGCTCGCGACCAGCGATCCGGCCCGGATGCGGCTCGTGCTGTTCACGACGATCGAGGTCCTGCGCATCGCGGCGATCCTGCTGCAGCCCGTCATGCCAAAGGCGATGGGCAAGCTGCTCGACCTGTTGGGCGTCGATGCCGCCGAACGCGCCTTCGCCCTGAT
>JBAQGU010000698.1:0-13249 GCA_049287975.1 Roseiarcus sp. | reverse complement strand
GGTCTGCATCGCGGCGTGTCCCGTCAGGCCGAGACTGGCAAGCGTGAGCGCGGCCAGAACGGTCCTCGAAGCCCAATGTTCGCCCGCGCGAAGGGCGAGCGCCGCGGCCAGGAGGGCGCAAAGTGCGAGACGCGCCTGCCAGAGGCGACCGAACGCGGTGTCAAAAAGGACGCCCTCGATCATGTCGGGGGTCCAAGCGCCGGACCAGTCGTCGGCCATTGCCGCCGATTCCAGCGCGAGCCAGAGGATCGCGCTGAGCAGGACGACAAGGCCCGCGACGAGGACGATGGGCCGCAAGTCGAAAGAGAGCGCGCGCCGAAGGGCGTCCGGCGCGAGCAGCCAGAGGTATGCGCTCGTCCCGAACGCGATCATAGCGGCCAGGAAATGCGCGAAGCGGCAGAGCGCGAGCGCGGCCTCCACGGGCTCGCGACCGCGTCAAGTCGATGCGGCGCCGGCGTCCGAGAACGCCGTCACATCTTCATTCCGCCCATGTCATCCTTCTTGGGCTTGCCTCCGCCCGCCGCGCCGACTCCTTGCACGGGGAATTCGACCGGGATCGCGCCCGCGTGTTCGAACGTCAGCGTCGCCTTCGCGACCGACCCCTTGGTAAGCGGCTGCTTCAGACCGGTGAACATGATGTGATAGCCGTTCGGCGCGAGCGTGACCGTGCCATGGGCGGGAATTACGAGCCCGTCCTTCAGTTCGCGCATCTTCATCACGCCGCCGACCATGCTCATCTCATGGACCTCGACCGTGGCGAAATCGGCCGTGCCGCCGGTGAATTTGTCTGGTGCGGCGCCGTTGTTGTGGATCGTCAGGTAGCCGGCGCCCACCTCGGCGCCTTTCGGCGTGGCGCGGGCCCAGGGTTTGTCGATGGTGATGTCGCCGGCCTTGAATTCCTGCGCGAGCGCGGGAGCGGCGCCGAGAGCGAGGGCGAAGGCGAGAGCCGAAAAGCGTTTCAGGTTTGTCTCCTCAAAAGGGCTGACGCGTCGCGCTGTGACGGCGCGACGCGCGGCATGGGTTACGGTCAGGGCGCGACGGTGAAGTTGAAGCTGCCCTGGGTGTGATGGGTGTCGACGGAAACCGCGTGCCAGTTGACGGTATATACGCCCGGCGGCAGCTTCTTGCCGATCTTCACGATCAGGACTTTGTTGTCGCCGGGTGCGACAGCGGATTTGCCCACGGGCTGCGCCGCGCCGCTGGCCGAAGTGAGCGCAACTCCGGTAAAGCGCGGCTCCACCCCTTCGCTGAACTCGAGGCGGATCTCGCTCGGGCTCGAGACCGTGCCGCCGACAGCGGGAACGGCCTTCTCGAGTTGGGCGTGCGCGAACGCCGCGGTTGCGGAAAGAGCGAACGCCAGAGAAGCGCCGAGGCGCGTAAGAGAACGAATAGTCATCACTTGGCTCCAAAGGGGTTGAAGAGTGGTTTGCCCAGGGTATCCGGAAGGAGATCGTCGAGGTAGAGGTCCAATGAGGCGACCACGCCGACGCCGTGGCCGCTTGCGCCGTTGAGCGGGATCACCGCCTCCACAGCCACTTGATACGTGCCGGTTATGTAGACAAAACCCGGCTGGATCGTGCCGGTCGTCACGTTGGTTCCCGGCGCGAAATTCGAGATCGGCTTGCTGAAGGTGAACTCGGTGATCGGGATGAGATGCTTGAAGAAGTCGTTGCTGATCTCGGCGACATTTGCATTATAGTAGGGCAGGCTGTATTGGAGCGTGAACCCCCAGTTCAAGGTGGTGGAGTTCTGGTCTCCGTTGGTCCAAGAGTGATCCGGCAGGGACTCACTCAACTCGGCCGTGATCGCCGCGGGGCGCAGCCAATTCATGCTCGTCGGCAGATCGCCGAAGCCTTTGCCGACGTCGATCACCGGATTGTAGGTAGTGAGCGGAGACGCTTGGCTGCCCGTGCCGGTGTTGCCCCAGTCCACCTCGAAGCCGACTGTGGCCATCAACTCGTGTTCGGGCCAACAGAAGTTGCCCCATTGCAATTCGGTGCTGAGCTGATCCCAGCCATATCCGCCGGGGTGCAGCCAAGTGGGGCCATCCGAAACGATCACTCCGACGTTGGGAATAATGGTCTTGGACCAGCTAAAGTTGCCGTCGATCTCCCGCGAGCCGTCGGAATTGGAGGGCAGATAGACGAACGTCGGCGAGAATTCATCTTGCACGCCGGGATCGTCGATGCCGAGCGTGGCGGGGAAGATGCGACTGCCGCAGACGGCGTGGGGATAAGCAGGGGTGAACCATAGCGCCGCGCCTGCTGCGGCGAATGCGCCGACGAGGGCGCGTGGGTGTACTCTATACATGGAACTTGCCTCGAAACCTGATGAAAACAGACGCGTCGCCCAAAGGCGCCGCGTCGCGAGTACGGTTCAGGCTTCGAAGGGCGGGGCGCGCGGCTGCGCGAAGGCGGTTCGGACGGGCTTCAGCCGAACGAAGTCGGGGGCGGGGGCCAGCGTCTCCGATGCGGTGGCGATGCGTGTCGGGGCGCCGAGGAGGGTCGGCAAGACGAGCGCATGAGCGCCGGCGCTGAATTGACATAGCGGGCAGCAGTCGTCGCAATGCCGCGACCGGTCGGAGGGCGCTCGCGAACTGTCGGCGTCGTCGGCTTGAATGCAGAGAACCGCGACGCCGCCGAATGCGGCCTTCAGTTCACCGGCGATTTCCGCGGCTCCGGGCGCGACCATCCGGTGCGACGCCGGCGCGAGCAATTGCGCGATGATCGCCAGTGTCGCCAGGCCGACGGCGAGCCGCGCGCGAATCCGCGTCCAGGCGCTTTGCGCCCAGCCGGTTCGTTTCGTCTTCGCTGCGCGTTGGCTCCGCAACCGAAAGCCCCTTCGCACGGGGTCGCATTACCGCTGCATTATAAGAAAGTACGGTACGACGGGTGTCAATCGTGTGGCGCCGGCGGCGGCACGTTCGGCCTCTTCGCTTGGCTCCCCACAACTGTGAACGCGACATTTGGGATCACGGCGCTTTTAAAAGACGCACGAGCTTTTTCAATGCGCTAGGAGCCATTTTTTATAATCCGCGTCAATTCTCGCGCGTCCACGAAACGTGGCCGCGCGCGCTGAGCGGGGCCATCGTAAATCACCTCGTTTTCCGGGTTTCGACCAAGTGGAACTCACGCCGTCGGCGACCGGGTCTCCAGTAACGTCCGGACTTGCACTTTAATACAATATTGTAATCGAATGATATCGCTAGAAAAATTTTTTTGTTGCGCAACGCAGGCGCTCCTTGTCCACCATCAAATCATCGATGTATGGAGTTAAAAGGCAGACATGCTCGCAAGCCGTCCCTGCCTTCGTCGTCTCCTTGGTTCGCCCGCGCGGCTTCGATACAAGTGGCCTTGACGCCCTCCGATAGGAAGCTCCCCTTGGTCAATCCTTTGGACATCAATCGCCGGAATTGGGACGAGCGCGCGGGCATTCACGCGCGCGACACGACCGGTGATTACATGCTCGACCGCTTCCGTCGCGGCGAGGACGCGCTCCACGAGATCGAAGCCGAGGAACTCGGCGACGTTGAGGGAAAGCGTGTCCTGCATCTGCAATGCCATATCGGCCGCGACACGCTCTGCCTCGTGCGGCGCGGCGCCGTGGCCACCGGGCTGGATTTCTCGAGCGTAGCCCTGAGCGTCGCCCGAGGCCTCGCCGAGGAGACCGGGCTGAAGGCCGAATTCGTCGAAGGGACTGTTTACAAGGCCCCTAAACTCACGCCTGGCCCGTTCGATCTGGTCTTCACGACGTGGGGGACGATCTGCTGGCTGCCGGATGTGAAGGTTTGGGCTGATGTCATCGCATCGGTGCTGGCGCCGGGCGGGGAACTGTACTTCGCGGACGGCCACCCGGGCTTCAACCTTCTCGAGGAGAAGGTCGGAAGACTCGTGCCGACGTATGATTTTCAAACGCCCGCGGACCGCCCGCTCGAGTTCATCGACGCGACCACCTACACGGGCGATCCGACCATCATGGCTCACCAATCGACCCGGCAGTGGATCCATTCCCTGTCATCGATCCTCGGCGCGCTGATCGACGCGGGCTTGACGATCACGATGTTTCGCGAGCACGAGGTCCTGCCTTGGCAGGGCCTGCCGAGCCTGGTGCGAGCCTCCGATAGACTATGGCGCCTTCCCGACGGCCATCCGCGCCTCCCCTTGTCTTTCTCGTTGAAAGCGAGAAAGGGGGCGTGAGGTCATTCCGTATGCCGCCCGTCATGCCCTCGCCGGACTTGCCGCCGGGGCGGGCATCCAAAGCGCCGGCTTCGGCGATTGTCCGCGGACGTCGACCTGGCGCACGCAACGCGAAAGTTTCGCTTGCGAACGGGAAAATTTCGCTTGCGAAAGGTTTTCGTTTCGCACGCGCTCCGTTAACCCATTGAAATCATTTATGTTTTCAAGGCCGCGAATTCGCGGCTTCCAATGTTATCAAAGGCTTGCGGCCGATTTTGTTTCGCGCTTGTTCTCGTTTTCGCGTCATTGGGCGGAACTCGGTCACTGTTTTTTTTACCGAACAATTCACGTTACCATAGATCCAGCTTTTTGGAAAACCAAATTCCGTCGTTGCCTGCGGATTGTTTCTGGTCCTGCACGAGAGGCGCGGACGGGGCCGCGCGGAGTGACCGCTCGCCGCGCACGACGCCGAGCGAACTCGAGTTTGCGAAATGCGGTTATTCATTTGATCGAATTAATAGGATGATGTAGCGAAGCCTGGCGGGCGACTTTCGGTTTCGGGGTCGCCTCCCGGAGCACTCATGCATTTCCTGCTCGCGACGTTCCATCCGCTCTACGCCGTGTCGGGTCTGGTGGTCGGCCTTCTGGTCGGCTTCACCGGCGTCGGCGGGGGATCACTGATGACGCCGCTCCTGGTGTTGCTGTTCGGCATCCATCCGGCGACCGCCGTCGGCACGGACCTGCTCTATGCCGGGGTCACCAAGATCAGCGGCTCGCTCGTCCATAATTTCAACGGCGCGGTCGATTGGCGCATCACGCGGCGGCTCGCCACGGGCAGCGCGCCGGCGGCCATTCTGACGCTGCTGGCGCTCTCCCATTTCGGCCGCGACGCGAAATCGACCGGGGAGGTCATCACGACCGTGCTGGGATTGGCGCTGCTGCTCACGGCCGTAGCGTTGATATTCCGCAAGTGGCTGCTCGAGAAAGTCGCGGCGACGGTCGAACGCCTCGATGCCCGGCAGATCGGCGTCCTGACGGTGGGGCTCGGCGTCGTGCTCGGCGTCCTGGTCTCGATATCTTCGGTCGGGGCCGGCGCTATCGGGGTCACGGTGCTGCTGATGCTCTATCCCAAGATGCCGATCGTGCGGATCGTCGGCTCCGACATCGCGCACGCGGTGCCGCTGACGCTGATCGCCGGCGCGGGACATTGGTGGATCGGCTCGGTCGACTGGTCGCTGCTCGCCTCGCTGCTGGTAGGCTCCATTCCGGGCATTGCGATCGGCAGCCATTTCGCCTCGCGGGTGCCGGACAAAGTCCTGCGTCCCCTGCTGGCGGGAACCCTCGCCGTGGTCGGCGGCCGCCTGGTCTTTTGAAGCGTCGTCGAATTTAGGCGCGATTACGCCGCCGCCGCGACGCAGTCTCTGCACAACCCCACCATTTCGATCATCCGCCGCCGGGCGTGAAAACCGACGCGGTCGACGGTTTTCTGCAGTGCACGGGCCAACGCGTGATCCTCGATCTCGTCGCTGCGGCCGCACTTCTCGCATAGCAGCAGGACGCCCTGATGCGCGTGGCCGAGATGCTCGCACGGGGCAAACGCGTTGCGGCTCTCGATCTTATGCAGAAAGCCGTGCTCGAGGAAGAACTCTAGCGTGCGATAGACGGTCGGCGGCGCGATCGGCTTGCCCTCGCGTTTCGAGAGCGCCTCGATGATCGCGTAGGCGCCGAGGGGGGCGGGGCTCTCGCCGAGAATGGCCAGGATGCTCAGCCGCAGCGGCGTCATCTGCAGGCCCTGGCTCGCGCAGGCGGCGCGCACTTGTTTCGTCCAGTCCGCCGGGCCGGGTTGAGTCTTGGGCGCGGGCATATCTATTCCTCGAACAGCGCTCCGACCGTCATGCGAGGAGCGAAGCGACGAAGCAATCCAGGGGCGGCTAATGCGGCCCATGGGTTGCTTCGGCTTCGGCTCGCAATAATGTCTCGGGCGCCACATATCACAATTTGGGCTGCGGGTGTTGTCATTT
The DNA here is from genome assembly GCA_049287975.1 of Roseiarcus sp. Classification (GTDB taxonomy): domain Bacteria; phylum Pseudomonadota; class Alphaproteobacteria; order Rhizobiales; family Beijerinckiaceae; genus Roseiarcus. The sequence continues at coordinate 7,053 of JBAQGU010000698.1, read as the reverse complement.
GCATCGTTATAACATAACGCATCGAGCGCACGCCCGCTATCCGGGCGCCCAAAACCCGATCCTGGAGTCACGCTCATGCTCGCAAATCGTCTGTTGGCCGCGACGGTCCTGGCCGTCGTCGCCTCGGCCACGCCCGCTTTCGCCGATCCCGTCAAGGTCGTCGCCGCGGAGAACTTCTATGGCGACCTTGCCACGCAGATCGGCGGCGCCAATGTATCCGTCACCAGCATCCTGACCAATCCCGACCAGGACCCGCATCTGTTCGAGGCGAGCACCGAGACCGCCAAGGCGCTCACCGACGCCAAGGTCGTGATCGTCAACGGCGTCGACTACGACCCCTGGATGGAAAAGCTGCTGTCGGCCAACAAGGCGCCGGGCCGCAAGGAAGTCGTCGTCGGCGCGCTGGTCGGCCGCAAGGCCGGCGACAATCCGCATCTCTGGTACGAGCCGGCCTATGTGAAGGCCGCCGCCAAGGCGCTGACCGCGGATCTCGTCGCCATCGACCCCGCGCACAAGGCCGACTATGAGAAGGGCGAGGCGCAATTCCTCGACTCGCTGAAACCCCTGGACGCCAGGCTCGCCGAAATGCACAAGAAATATGCAGGCTTTCCCGTCACGGCGTCCGAGCCGGTGTTCGGCTATTCCGCGGGCCTGATCGGCCTGAAGGTCCACAACGAGAAATTCGCGCTCGCCATCATGAATAACGCCGAGCCCACGGCGTCGGAAGTCGCGGGCTTCGAGAGCGACCTGAAGGGCCACAAAGTCAAGGCGATGCTCTACAACGCGCAGGCGAGCGAGCCGGCGGTGCAGCGCCTCGTGCAGATGGCGAAGGACAACAAGATCCCCGTGGTCGGCGTTTCCGAGACCGAGCCGCCGGATGGGACTTATCAGAGCTGGATGCTCGGCCAACTCGATGCGCTCGACAAGGCGCTCGGCGGCGCGACCAATTGAGCGCACTCGAGTTCGACAAGGCGACGATCCGGCTGGGCGGCCGCGCCATTCTCTCGGCCGCCAGTTTCGTCGTCGAGGACGGCGAGTTCATCGGCATGCTCGGCGCCAACGGCGCCGGCAAGACGACTTTGATGCGCGCCGCGCTCGGGCTTACGCCGGTCGCGTCGGGCTCGATCACGGCGCTGGGCCGCCCGCTCGGTCGCGGCAACGCCGCGATCGGCTACATGCCGCAGAATCGAGGCGCGATCGTCGGGCAGCGCCTCTTGGGCTACGATATCGTCGCCAGTGCGGCGGTGGGCGCCCGGTTCGGGTTTTCCCGGCTCGACAAGGCTACGCGCCGCGAGATCGATTGGGCGCTCGATCAGGTCGGCGTCCGCGATCTCGCGCGCCGCTCGATCGGCGAACTCTCGGGCGGGGAACGCCAGCTCCTGCTGCTCAGCCAGACGCTGCTCGGCCGCCCAAAGCTGCTGCTGCTCGACGAACCCCTCATTTCGCTCGATCCTTCGCATCAGACCGGCGTTGTCGCCATTGCGCGGCGCCTGCGCGACGAGTTGAAGATCGCGATCGTATTCAGCGCTCACGAGCTCAACCCGCTGGTCAACGCGATCGATCGCGTGCTGTATCTGGGCGGCGGCGCGGCGGTGCTCGGCCCGGTCGACGAGGTCGTCACCGGCCCCGTGCTCTCGCGGCTCTACGGCTCGGAGATCGAGGTCGTGCGCATCAAGGATCGCTTCTTCGTCATGGCGGGCGGCGTCGACGTCGAGCGCGACGCGCATCGGCACGAGGAGGGCGCGCATTCGCATGAGCACGGGCATGAACATGCTTCGTAAAGAGGCGCCCACACCAGCCCTGACCCCTCCCCGCGAGAGACGGGGAGGGGAAATCACGGCGCCTGCCGTCTCCCCTCCCCGTGTTTACGGGGAGGGGTCGGGGGTGGGGTTCTTCGGGGCAGACCCAGGTGTTTGAATACGACTTCATGCGCACCGCGTTCGCGGCCTCCGGCGTCGCGGCGATCCTCGCGGGCACGGTCGGCTTTTTCCTCGTGCTGCGCGGCCAGACTTTCGCCGGCCACGCGCTCAGCCACGTCGGTTTCACCGGTGCGACCGGCGCGACGCTGTTCGGCCTTTCGCCGCTCGCCGGACTCGTCGGCTTCACCGTGATGGCGGGGATCGGCATGGGCCTGTTCGGGGAGAAACTCAGCGAGCGCGACGTCGCGATCGGCATGATGCTTTCGCTCGCGCTCGGCCTCGGGCTGCTGTTCCTGCACTTCTATACCGCGGCGGCGACGCAGGCGACCGCACTGCTGTTCGGCAACGTGCTCGGCGTCGACGAGGCAGCCCTCTGGACCCTCGTCGCGCTCGCAGTCGGCAGCCTCGCCGCGCTCGGCTTCATCGCAAGGCCGTTGATCTTCGCCTCGCTGCAAGCCGAACTCGCCGAGGCGCGCGGCGTCCCGTTGCGGCTCGTGTCGGTTGCTTTCCTCGCCATCGTCGCGATCGCGGTCGCCGAATGCGCGCAGATCGTCGGTGTGCTGCTCGTCTTCACCCTCATGGTCGGCCCCGCCGCCGCGGCGCGCAACGTCTCGCGACGGCTCGGAGCCGCGGTCGTGCTTTCGGCGGCGCTGGCGCTGTTCGAGGCCTGGGGCGGCCTGACGCTCGCGTTCTACACGGACTGGCCGGTGAGCTTCTGGATCACGGCGCTATCGGGGGCGACGTATTTCGTGAGCCTGGTGGAATGGGGGGCTGTCGGGCGGGGTGACCGTCAAAGCGCGACCAGCGGAAATCCGAGCGCTGTCGCTGCGGCCGCGAGGCGTAAGTCGTAGGTCGCAAGGCGGAGCGTCTGACCGCGCGCGCGCAAGTAATGCATAGTTGCCAGATGCAGAGCGTCGAGGGTTCGGACGGCGGTCGGAAAAGGCGCGAGCGCGCGGATCAGGATGGACGGCGTGAGTTCCGAGAAGGCCAGCCCGTCCAGCTTGCGAGCCGCCGCGACCCCAGCGGCGCCAAGTCCGCGTGCATGCAGCCGGTTCAGGGTTTCGTATTCGAGCAGCCGGCTCGTAACCAAAGGTGCGGTCCAGAATGCTTGCGGCGGCGACCTCGGCTCCGCGAGCAACGCCGCGAGAGCGACCGAGCTGTCGAGATAGATCAACGATCTTCCCGATCCGCCGCGATTTGCGCCATCAGTTCCTCGAATGTCATGATGTTCAGGCTTTCCGGCGGCCCACCGAGCGGGCGTTTCGCCGGAGTTACCATGCCTTCGCGAATCAGCTCCGCCCAGCCACGCTCTTCTTCCGTGCCTTCCGCCGTCGCGCGCGGCGGGCCAAGTTCCGCGACCACACGGTCGCGATCGGTCACCAGCACGGTTTCGCCAGCGGCGGCGGCGCGGATATAGCCGCTCAATCCGTTCTTGAGGGCCTTGATGCCAACCTTGCGCATGGCGAACAAGTAGCTACCAGGGGCTACTTTGTCAATGCGTGGTCATCGATCTACGCGATCCATCGAGATCTGCGCCATCAGTCCCTCGAATGTGATGATGTTCAGACTTTTCGGCGGCCCGTGGAGCGGACGTCTTGCCGGAGTCGCCGCGTCTTCGCGGAAAAGTTCGGCCCCGCCAGGCCCATGGACTGCTTTGCCGGGAATCATCGCGCTGATCCCGAAGTCAATGGCACGGTGGGAGACACGATGCCGTCTCGAATGATGCAGTTGCGCCCCTCTCGGAGTGCGGCCTGCGACACGGGAGGCTTTCAAGGGCGGCGGAAGTCGAATACCCTTACCTTTCCTAATGTCCTCCCAGGCGAAGGCAATATCTTTGGCGCGCAGAATTCCCTCCGCCACGCGAAAGCCGCCCAAACCGTCGCGCGAGGCTTTGCTCGCCGCGCTCGCCGAGCGTGACCGGGAACTCGCCGAGGCGCGGCAGCGGGACGCGGAGGCGCGGGAGCGGCAGACCGGCACAGCCGAGATCCTTCGCATCGTCAGCGAATCGCCGACCGATCCGCAACCGGTGTTCGAAAGCGTCGTCTTGACCGCCGCGCGGCTGCTCCACTGCACCCGAGCCTTTGTGCTGCTCTGTGATGGAGACGCATTCTCGGTCGCGGCGTCGGCCTCGCCGGAGGGGGTGCTGACGCCCAGGGCCGGCAGGACCCCGATCGATCCGAACGCAAACTTCCCCTCGCGAGCGATCGTTGCGAAGCAGAAGCTTCACGTACCGGATTATTCGCTCGTCGAGTTGCCTGAACACGAGCGTAACGTTCGCGACAGGTACGGCGCGAACTGCTCCCTGTTCTTACCGCTTCTGCGTCAGGGGCAATGCTTCGGCTTGCTTACCCTGATCCATCAACGGGCCAACGCGTTCGGCGCGGAGGAAATCGCTCTTGCCGAATCCTTCCGCGACCAGGCGCTGATCGCAATCGAGAACGCGCGGCTGTTCAACGAGGTGCAGGCGCGCACGCGCGAACTCACGGAATCGCTGGAGCAGCAGACGGCCGCCGCCGAAATCTTGCGCGTGATCTCGAGTTCGCCAACCGACCTGCAGCCGGTGTTCGACGCCATCGCGCGCAGCGCCTCCGAGTTGTGCGAAGGAAGCAGCAGCCAAGTCTTTCTTTACCGGAACGGCGTCATCGATATGGTGGCGCATCACAAAACTTCCGCTGAAGAATTGGCCGGCGCCCTATCCACGTTTCCGGCGGCGCCTCATCCGGGGACCGCGTCGGGACGGGCGATTCTCCGCCGCGCCGTCATCCATATCCCGGACATCGCCGCTGACCCCGAATATTCCGCGAGTTCCATCGTCAAGGCCGGCCTTCGGACCATTCTCTCCGTGCCGATGCTGCGCAATGGCGAACCGATCGGCGTCATCAACGCCACGCGAACCTATTTTCGCCCGTACACCGACCGGCAGATCGATTTGCTGAAGACATTTGCCGATCAGGCGGTCATCGCCATCAATAATGTCGACCTCTTCAACGAGACGCAGGAAGCGCTCAAGCAGCAGACCGCGACCGCAGACGTGCTGAAGGTCATCAGTCGCTCGGCGTTCGATCTGCAAGCGGTGTTGGACACGCTGATCGCCTCGGCGGTGAGATTGAGTGGCGCGTGCGGCGGGGCGATCTGCGTGCGCGAGGGCGACGCGTTTCGCTTTCGGGCCATGGTCGACCCGGACACGGAAGTCGCCAGCCGCGACCTCGGGCGGGAAGTGACGCCGGGTCGCGCGTCGGTCGCCGGGCGCGTGCTGTTGTCGCGGAAGGTCGAGGAAATCCCTGACATCAGGGACGTTCCGGAATACGAATTCCCCGAAGCCGGCTACCGCGCGCGGTTGGGCGTTCCGATGTTGCGCGACGACTCGGTCGTGGGCGTGTTCACGCTCGTCCGCGAGGAACCCGGCCATTTTTCCCCACGCGCGATCGAGCTCGCGCGGACCTTCGCCGACCAGGCCGTCATCGCGATCGAGAACGTGCGGCTGTTCGACGAGGTGCAGGCGCGCACTCGTGAACTCACGGAGGCGCTGCAACAGCAGACCGCGACCGCCGATATTTTGAAGGTGATCGCGAGTTCGCCTTCGGACGTTCAGCCGGTGTTCGACGCGGTCGCCGATCGGGGGATGCGGTTGCTCAAATGTTGGAGCGTGGTCGTCACCCGCTATGACGGAGAACAATTGCATTTTGGCGCCGCGTGCGGTGCGCTGCCCGACACGGAAGCCTACGTCCGCCGGTTATTTCCGCAGCGCCCGGACCCCGATGGATTTTATGGGCGCTGTATCCTCGACAAGTGCCCGGTCAATGATCCCGACCGCCAATCCTGTCCAGATCCGAAAGGGCGCGAATACGCGCGCGTGCGCGGATTTCGCGCCGCCCTGGCCGTACCTATGCTGGCCGAAGGCAGCGTGATCGGCTTGATAACGGCGACGCGCGAGACAGCCGGGGTCTTCGCTGAGGAAGACGTGCGCTTGCTCAGGACGTTCGCCGATCAGGCGGCGATCGCGATCAACAATGTGAGCCTCTTCAACGAGACCCAGGAGGCGCTGCGGCAACAGACGGCGACCGCCGAGGTGCTGAAGACCATCAGCCGCTCGGCGTTCGATCTCGATTCGGTGTTCGAGGCGCTGATGGCCTCCGCCGTTTCTTTGATCGGCGGCAGGGCCGGGACGATCTGTGTTCGCGATGGCGATGTGTTCAGGTACCGGGCGGTGGCCGAAGGCCGGGATTCGGCAATGTGGCGATATCTCTCGGAGCACCCCGCGACCCCCGGTAGAACGTCCGTGGTGGGGCGAGTCTTGCTTTCCGGCAAGCCGGAGACCATTCGCGACGCACTCGCCGACAGCGAACTCGAGGCGCCCGTGCACTCGCTGGCGGGCATACGTTCCATCGTCGGCGTGCCGCTGCTGCGTGACGACCGGGTCGAGGGCGCGCTGTTGGTAGCTCGCTTCGTGCCCGGACCGTTCGACCAGCGACAGATCGAGCTCTTGCAGACCTTCGCCGACCAGGCCGTGATCGCGATAGAGAACGTGCGGCTGTTCGAGGAGGTGCAGGCGCGCACGCGCGACCTCACCGAGGCGCTGCAACAGCAGACCGCGACCGCCGACGTGCTGAAGGTGATCAGCCGTTCTGTCTTCGATCTGCAAGCGGTGCTCGATACGCTGGTCGAGTCCGCCTACAGACTCTGCGGCGCGGGAATGGGCCTTCTGTATCTACGGGGCGACGACGCTTTCGAATGCAAGGCCATCGCGGGTGTCGGCGCGGCGGAGGCGAACCAGTTGTTCAAGCGCCGTCCGATACGCGCGGGACGCGGCACGGCCGCCGAGCGAGTCATTCTGTCGGGCAAGGTGCAGATCATCACCGATCTGTTCGAGGATCCGGATTTCGATGCGAAGCTGAAGGCGGCCTTCCGAGACGCCGCCGGGACAGGCTCGGGCATTGCCGACTTTCGCTCTGTACTAGGGGTACCGATGAAGCGCGACGACGCCGTCGTTGGCGTGCTCGTGATCGCGCGTTCGCAAACCGGCCCGTTCCCGCAACGCCAGATCGAACTGCTGCAGACCTTCGCAGACCAGGCCGTGATCGCGATCGAGAACGTGCGGCTGTTCGACGAGGTGCAGGCGCGCACGCGCGACCTC
>JBAQGU010000697.1:0-3962 GCA_049287975.1 Roseiarcus sp. | reverse complement strand
GGCCGGCCCGATCGGGACTTTGCCGCGCGCAGGTATGTCCAGCATGTAGGCCGGCAGCGCAAGGCCGGAGAGCCGCCGGCGCAACTCGCGCATCAGCGCTTGGCCCTCGGCGATCGACGTGCGCAGGTGCGCGGTGCCGGGGGCGAGATCGGCATGGTGCAGATAATAGGGCTTCACCCGCATCTCGACGAAAGCGCGCATCAGCGCCTCCAGCGTGTCGGCGTCGTCGTTGACGCCGCGCAGCAGCACGCTCTGGCTGACCATCGCGACCCCATGCTCGATCAACCGCCGACATGCCGCACGCGCTTCCACCGTCAACTCGCGGGGATGATTGGCGTGCAGCGCGACGTAGACGGTCTTTTCATGGCCCTCGGTCAACGCCCTCGCGATCGCCGGGCCGGCGCGCTCGGGCGCGGCCACAGGCAACCGCGTATGCCAGCGCAGCACTTTGACGTGCGGGATCGCCGCGAGCGCCCGGGTGACTATCGAGAGCCGGCGCGGCGAAAGCGCCAGCGGATCGCCGCCGGTCAGCACGACCTCCCAGATTTCCGGACGGGCGGCGATATAGTCGAGCGCGCGGGCGAGCCCGGCCTCGTCGAGCCCGGCCGTTCCGGGACCGACCGTTTCGCGCCGAAAGCAGAAACGGCAATAGACCGCGCAGACCGAGACGAGCTTCAACAGCACGCGATCGCGATAGCGGTGCACCAGGCCGGGCAGGGGGGACTTCGGCGCGTCGCCGATGGGATCGTCGAGTTCGTCCGGCCCGCGATCGAGTTCGCGGGAATCGGGGAGGAATTGCCGCGCGATCGGGTCGGCCGGATCGTTCGGGTCGATCAGCGCGGCCAGCGCCGGCGGCACGGCGAGCGCGTAGCGCCCGGCCACCGCCTCGAACTCGCGCGCGCGGGAAGGCGCGGAGAGGCCAGCCGCGATCAGGTCCGCGGGGGTCGTCAGGGTTCGCGATCGGGGCAGGGCGGTCGCCATGGGAATTCCTCAGCTCAACGCCCGCCATTGCGAGGAGGGCACCTGGGTTGCTTCGCTCCGCTCGCAATGACGACGTTTCGTGGCGTTCTATCACGGCGCTCTCGGCGTCGAGCGACGAATCGAAGCGCGCTTCCGATAGGGACTCCCATTTCGCCTGTTTCTGCGTTATATTGCAGGCTTGGAGGCGGCCATGGCGATCGAGCGCAAACGGCCTCTCGACCTCGTCGAGCGTGTGGCGCGGCGACGCGCGTCGCGTACAAGCCAGGAGCCCCCGGCTCAGCCCTGGCGACGCGAGATCTTTTGCCTGCCGCGTCTCGAGGCGCGCCAGAAAGCCCGCGAGTGGTTCGAGCGCTATCCCAAGGCCGCCTATATGACCGAGATCGAGTTCTGGCGCGAGCTCGAGGACGACCACATCGAATTCGTGATGCGGCGGCTGCCGACGGCGGATTGAGCGGAGCGCCCGGGTTTAGCAGCCGGAATCGTTGGGCTTTAGATTTCGGCTAGATTGCGTTTTCCACTCGAGCTGGCCCCGGCGCGCTATGTATTCTCCTATCGCTGAGGCCCATGGGGGGATCAGGTGGAAGGTTCCGCGCCTCTATCGACGCCCGTCGGTTCCCGACCCGACAGGGCTGGTTTATCACCAAGCGTAGAGGAGGCGGCGAGCGGCGCCGCCTCTCATCACAAGGGTCCTCAACTCGAACTCGTGCTGAAACACGCCGAGCATTTGCTAAACTACGCGGTCGAGGCCGGGATCGAACTGGATGCCGACATCGCCCAGCGAATCATTGCGGCCAAGCGTCTCGGGCCCGCGATCTGGGACGGCCCGGACGCAGGCGCGCTGATTGCCGCGATCACCAAATTGGCTGCGAAACTTCAACCCGTTACCGCCGAGACCCTGCGGGCCTGCCGTGAGGACGCGCCCGGCGCGATTCGCGGTTACAAACGAGTGGTCTACGCGCTGGCGGCCATCATCATCCCGCTATCCATATACTCTTTCGTCTCCACCGCGATCTCGAATTCGATCACCGCTGACCTGAGTACGGCAAACAATCTCGTAACGACGCTACATACCCAGCTCGATTCGACGACAACGATCCCCCCGGAGCAGATTGCGCCACCCGGAAGCCTGTCGGAAACGCAGCAGTTCGCCGCGCTGATGCGCGCGATCTACAGCCGGACGCAGCAGCTCAACTGGCTCGTTCCCTACAAGCGCTGGGACCCCTTCCGCTCTTCGCCTAGCGCGCCGCGCCCGGACGCCAAGACAGAGCCGGTGCCCGCGGCTTCCGCTCCGGCGCCCCCGGACGCCAAGACAGAGCCGGCGCCCGCGGCTTCCACTCCGGCGCTCGCCGATTGTCCTCCGGCGTCCCCGGACCACGCGATGGGGCCCTACGCCAAGATGCAGCTGCCTCCCAATCTGAGGAATCTCACCGCGAAGCTGCAGCCCGCGGTGGATTGTCTGACGAAGGTCTATCAGGATGTGCGCCTCTACGCGACCAATATTCAAGACGACACATCTATAGTCTTGGGCGCCTTGTCCGCCTGCATTCTGCCAGTGCTCTACGCCTTGCTCGGCGCCTGTGCCTATGTGCTTCGCACTTTTACCGAGCGGACCGACAAACGCACCTTCGCGCCATCCTACGCCACGCCGGCGCGCTTCATCATCGCCGCGATCGGGGGCGAGGTCGTCGGCCTTTTCAGCACTTTCGGCCAGGGCGCCTCGTTGTCGCCGCTCGCCTTGGCGTTTCTGGTGGGCTATGCGACGGACATTTTCTTTTCGTTTCTGGAAGGATCGATACCGAAAGTGGGCGGTGGGAAGACGTGAGGCGGAATTACTGCCGACGACCGATGTAGGGACGGCCGTCGCCCGCCATGCTCGGACTACGGGATGACGGGGGATTAAGGCGACTCTTTCCTTTCCCCCTTTCATCAGAAGATCCTCTGAAGATTTATCGGAAGGGCTCCGCACGTCGCCGTGCCTGTCCAAAAAGGGCGTCGAGTTAAAGACTGCCGCAATCCTCCATTTTGCGACACGATCTCCGTTGCCATTTTGTGCGGGCCTGGCAAACGCAGGAAAAAGCCGTTGGCCGCTAAAAGGTAAAGACGGTGGTGTCACCGTCGTCGCCGATGCTCGCGCCGCCCCGGTCCCTGTTCCCGAGGGAACAGCGCCTCGCCGGGGCCGGCCCTAATTTCTCGAGCGTGGGTCATGAGGTTCGCGAGCGAGTCTCGATCCATCCAAACCTCAGGAGATGATCATGAACGCGTTCGAGAAGGGAGGGGCCGCGACGATCGCGAAAACTTCGGCGCCGGCAGCCTCCGCGACAGCCCGAAAACGCGACGACCGCGAGACGCGCCGATCCGAGGTCTGTCGAAGGGCCCTCGCCGCGATCTTGGAAGCGAACCTCACCCATCTCGATGCACTGACGCATGGGTTCATCCCCGCGCATATTCGAATGAAGCGCTTTTAGCCGATGCGGCCGACGTCCCGCGGATAATTACCGAAGGCGCCGCCTGGATGCCCGGCTCGATTCCCGGATCAAGTGCGGGGAGGGCATGACGAGCGGCGACCGAAGCCGCCCAACTCGCTCATTTCCGGGCGTTCGATTGAAGAAGGCCACACGTGACGGAGCGTCGGGTCCGACACTACTTTCCCTCGGAAACCCATCTGAGCGTGGCCAGCCATAGATCATGGCCGCGGTGCATCAGGCTCTCGTCGGTTTCGCGCAGATGCGCGGCATCCTTGCCTTTGCCGACTTCGTCGGTCACCGCGAGGCAACCCTCGCCATCGGGCTTCAGGTACCACGTGTGGTAGAAGCTCGGCGGCGTGCCGGGAGCATAGCCGTACCAGCCGATGCGGCTATAAGGAACGAACTCGTTGACGCGGCTCTCGAGCGGCAGGCCAAAGGTGGTCCAGCGAAACACGGCGCCGGCAGAGAGGACATTCCCACCCGACGTGATGCGAACTTCCTTGCTGTTTGGATACC
>JBAQGU010000696.1:0-1516 GCA_049287975.1 Roseiarcus sp. | reverse complement strand
GCCTTCTCCCGCAATAGCGGGAGAAGGGTTCACATCGGCGGCACGAGGCCATCCTTGCCGACGATGATCCGGGCCGCTTCGACCGCGCCGTCTTCCGTGCGGGCGCCGCGCGCGATCAACGCGGCGCCGGGTTTGAGGTCCGCGCGCGAGCCCGGCGCGATGCCGACGATCGGCGTCTTCGCGTCGATATGGATCGTCTGCTGGCCGCCGTGGTAGTTCACGGTCAGCGTCGGCCCCTCGACGCCCTCGACCCGCGCGGAAAGGTTGCCGTTGGTCATGCTGCTGCCGGGGGCGAGATCGAACGGGCGGTATCCCTCGCCGGTCCCGCGCAAAGCCTCGGGGAAAATATGCACTTCCAGAGCCTTCAGCGCGCCGTCTGAGGCCGGCACTGCCGCGACGCCTATGAAAGAGCCCGGTTTCACGTCTGCGAGCGTCGCCGGCACGACGAGGGCGATCGGCAGATCTGGCTTCACCCGAACCGTCGCCGCCTCGCCTGCGCGCGTCTTCATGGTCAGCGCACGGCCGTCGGCAGACACGGTCTCGATCGTCCCGCGGAGCGTCACCGAGGGCGTCTGAGCGAAGGCGGCGCTGGCGAAAGCCAGGGCGAAGGCGGCGGATAGTAAGCGAAGGCCCATCGAAGCGTCCCTCCAGAAAGAGGCCGAGGCGTCGAAGCCCGGGCGATCGGCGGGCCCTGGCGGCGCTGCCCGGCGGTTTCAACTCTGCATCGCGTGAAATCAGCGATTTAGGCGCCTTTTTCTGCGCACGCCCGGCTTGCCCTGACAAGAGGCCGGGGACGGTTGATGCAAAAAGTGATTGACATTTGGTGTAATTACAGTCTGTTGCCGCGTCATGAGCATCGAAAATCCCACCGCCGCGGACATCTACGCCGCTTGTGTCTGCCTCGGGGTCCAGAGGGCCGCCCGCGGCGTCGCGCGCCGGTACGACGGAGCGCTGAAGCCGCTCGGATTGACGTCCGGGCAATTCTCGATCCTTTCCAGTCTGCTGCGAGACAGTTCGGAACCGGTCGGGGCCTTGGCGGAACTGCTGGGACAGGAGCGGACGACGCTCACCCGCAACCTGAGACCGCTCGAAGCGGCCGGTTGGGTCGAGACAAACCTGGACGCGAACGACGCGAGGGTGCGGCGCGTGCGATTGACGGACAAGGGCCGTGAGTTGCTGCGCGCAGCGGTTCCCGTCTGGCGAGCGGCGCAGCGCGACAGCAACGCGCGCCTCGGCGAAGCAGGCTGGGCCGCTCTGCGGCCCTTGCTGGCAGCGCTGGCGTGAGGCGCCCAAAAGCTAATGATGCGAGCTGACGAGGTCGACGTGCTCCGAGCGTTCCGATTACCACGCCCGCTCCCCGTCATTGCGAGCGCAGCGAAGGCGTCGTCGGGCCTAGTAAATATCCCCCGGCAAAGCCGGGGGCTTTAAGGTTTTAGCCGCTCAAAGCGGCTGTGCCGTCGCTGACGCGACTGTTGGGATTGTGGCCGCTCAAGGGAGCGGCGAAGGGAGACGCTAA
>JBAQGU010000695.1:0-4319 GCA_049287975.1 Roseiarcus sp. | reverse complement strand
ATCATGCCCGCGGCGACGAACGCGGTCGAAACGACCACACCGACCGTTGTGAGCGTCAACACCGGCAACAGGTCCCGACGCAGCGAATGCCCATGAATGTTGATTGCGGCTTCGAATAGTAGTGGCGGCAGGATCACATCGAGAATGAAATCATGCGTTAACATGGCGCCGGTCTCGAGGCGCGTAGCCGCGAGACCAATCCCTGTCAGAACGAGCCCCACTGTATAGGGAAGCGAGAGGCGTCGGGCGAGCACCGCGACAAGAATGGCGATGGCGAGAAGTCCGATCGTATGACCGAGAGCAATATCCATCGGCTCACTATAACGACGCTCTAGGATTCTCGTCTCAAGAGTTCGTCCGGTTTAGGCAAAGCGTCAAGTTTCCTAAGGTTGGCAGTGTCTCTCAAATACGATCCTTTCCCGGACAGCTCGCAACTGCAGAAAAAACCAAGCGTGCAGACGTGTTGGGCGGGAAGTTCCTTGCTGGACAAGGGCGACGCCGAGCATGGACCGCAATTGCCCATGTTCCACGCATCCTCGACGAACACCGCCCGCATATGCTCGTTCGCGACCACGCGATCGAACATCGCCTTTCAGAACGGCCCGTCTTTGTGAAAAAGAAGGCATCTGAAATTCTAACCATCTAGCACAGCACCATATCGTGCAGCGATCCCGACTAGCGATCCCGACCCTGTCGGCCTCTAGCGATGCTGAGCTTCTTGATGAGGCTCATCCATTGCCGGCGCTGCGGTTGCCTTCGCTGGATACAGATGTCGGGTGAGCGCGCCGGGCGGATCATCGCGGGCGAAACGATCAAGGAAGCTCTCGACGTCGCCAAATTCCAGCGGCGGCAGCTGGATCTTCCGCGCCACGCGATAAAGCTAACACTTCAGAGCCAAGCCGCCGGCAAACGTAACCGGCCTCGGCGGGTTGCGGGATCGCAGCGTGGCGACGAACGGCGGGCCGTGTACGAGGGCGGCGATTCACGAGCGGCTGAATGAGATCCACGTCGCCGGCTGGCCCAGCGGATGTGCTCCAACACCGGGAGCGGGAAGTCGTTTCGAGCCAGGGGTCCAGCGGGTCGCGCAGTTCGCCTGCCATCCGGTTGCGGGAGTGCACCGATGATAAGCTTGCGCAGCTTAGACGCCTCGGCGGATTACGAGAGACGGCAATTTACGAGTCAGGTCGCGTAGGACGGCGATGAGTGGCGCGCGCAGGCCGCGGCTCACTGCCCTCGGGATTTCGAAAAATGGGAGTAGCCCAATACTCGTTTTGGTTAGCTCTGGTTGTGTTCCGGAAAATCGCCCCGCTTTCAGGGACAAGCGGCGGAGCGGGCCCAGGAACCCTGCGACCGTCCGCGCGTTGAGCGCTGACTCACGTCGGTGACGCGATATCGCTTGTCTGGCGCCGCGAAAGCAACGGCCTTCCCCTTCTCCAACGGCCTACAACTGAGCGGTTCCCATCCATGGCGTTTGCGGATTTTATTTTCGGTCGTCGTCTTTCCAATCGCGAGCAGGAATCGCGAAAGATTGGTTGGTTCGAGGCGAGTGCCGGCCATTGGTCTTGATGGGCTCGGCTCCGCGTCCTATGGGCCGGAAGCTGCGCTCACGATCCTCATGCCCCTCGGGGCTGCGAGTCTGGCATGGGTCGGCTGGGTCATGGCTCCGATCCTCGCCTTGCTGGCCGTCCTGTACCTGTCGTACCGGCAGACCATAGTAGCCTATCGCAGCAATGGCGGGGCCTACACCGTATCTCGCGAGAATCTCGGGCGGAACGCTAGTCTGTTGGCGGCCGCTTCGCTCATGGTCGACTACATCCTCAATGTGGCGGTCGGCATTTCCGCCGGGGTCGGCGCACTGACTTCATCCGTTCCGGCCTTGCAGCCTTGGACGCTCCCTCTCTGTCTCGCGGTTCTCGCGGTGGTCACGCTTGCCAATCTCCGCGGCACTCCGGAAGCAGGATGGCTCTTCGCGCTTCCGTCCTACGTCTTCGTGGTGAGCTTCCTCGGCCTGGTGAGGGGAGGGCTTTGGAACATCGCGGTCACGGCCGGTCATCCGCACCCCGTAGTTCCGCCCCCATCCATGGTCGGAGCCACGGGAGCGATGAGCGTGTGGCTGTTCATGCGGGCTTTTGCGAGCGGCTGTACGGCGATGACGGGGGTTGAGGCCGTATCCAACGCCGTAAGCGCATTCAAGGAGCCGGTCGTCGATCAAGCTCACAAGACGCTCACCGTCATCTGCCTCGTTCTGGGAATTCTCCTCGCCGGCATCGCGACCGTCGCGCATTTCTACGGACTCGCCGCCATGGATCAAACCAAGGCCGATTATCAAAACGTGCTGTCCCAACTCGCCGCCGCGATCGCCGGGCGCGGCATTATATATTACATCGCAATGACCAGCCTTCTGGCGGTATTGTGCCTCTCGGCCAATACGAGCTTTGTCGGCTTTCCCCTCCTATGCCGAATCGTCGCCCAGGACGGCTACTTGCCCCGTTCCTTCGCCGTCGCCGATCGCAGGCTCGTCTTTTCGGTCGGCATCCTAGTGCTGACCTTCACGGCGGGCGGGCTGCTGATCCTGTTCGGGGGCATTACGGACCGGCTCATCCCGCTCTTCGCAATCGGCGCTTTCCTGACTTTCTCGATGAGCCAGATCGGCATGGTGAGGCACTGGCGAAGGGAGGGGCAGCGCGATGCGAGGCGGCTCGCGCCTGGGCGAAAGAATGCGCAACGAAAGGTTGGCCGCCATCCAGGCCAGTCCGAGGGAACGAACTCTGGAAACGGCCCGGACCGTCGCACAGGCCTGCGGGGTCGCGTCCGTCGAGATGGTCGACGCGCTGGACGAGGTGGATTTCGGCGCTTGGTCCGGCGTCGACTTCGACTTTGTCCCATGATTTGCGTTGGCGCCGATGGAACGAGCGCAGGAGCCTCGCCCGTGCGCCGGAGGGTGAAAGCATCCTCGAGGTGCAAGGAAGGGTTGTGCGACATATCGAGCGCGCGCGGGCAGTTTGGCCCGACGGCGCTCTTGCATTGGTCAGCCACGCCGAGGTGATCCGAGCGGCGTTGATCTATTTTTGGGGCCTCTCTCTGGACGCTTGGCGTTTGATCGAAATCTCTCCAGCTTCAATCACGAAGTTGGTGGTGAACGATGAGGGCGCAACAGTCCTGGGCGTCAATGAGGCCGTCGGTTGAAGGATATAACGTGAAGCTGGTCGCATTCGGTCTCACCGTGAGTTCGTCCTGGGGCAACGGCCATGCGACACTGTGGCGCGGGCTTCAGCGCGCGCTCGCGCAACGCGGCTGGCGTGTCGTCTTCTTTGAACGCGACGTCCCGTACTACGCACAAAACCGCGATCTCGAAGCTTTGCCGGGCGGCGAACTCATCCTCTATCGCGATTGGGCCGACGTCGAAACCCTGGCGCGCCGTCATCTCGGCGACGCGGATGTTGCGATGGTCACCTCATATTGTCCCGACGGGATTGCGGCCGGCGCCCTCGCGTCGGAGGCGCCTCGCCCGCTATCCGTGTTCTACGACCTCGATACCCCCATTACGCTCGCGCACCTGCGCCAGGGCGAGGCGACGTCCTATATGGGTCCGCGAGGCCTCCGCGATTATGAACTCGTCTTGAGTTACACCGGCGGCGCCGCGCTCGAGCAGCTTCGTTCTCTCACCGGAGCGCGCTGGGTGGAGACGCTCTACGGGCACGTCGATCCGGATCGACATCATCCCGCAGCGCACGCGCCCCAATACCGCGCCCACCTGTCTTATATCGGCACCTACGGCGCCGATCGGCAGGAGAGGCTTCAACGCCTGTTCATCGATCCGGCCGTAGAGCGTCCCGATCTGCGCTTTGTTCTGGCTGGCGCGCAATATCCCGAGGAATTCCCCTGGACGGATAATATCTTCTTCGTCAGGCATCTGCCGCCCGACGAGCATCCCGCCTTCTATGCATCGTCGCGATCGACGTTGAACGTCACCCGCAACGATATGGCCTCGATGGGCTGGTGTCCCTCGGGCCGCCTGTTCGAGGCCGCGGCATGTGGAGCAGCGATCATCAGCGATCGATGGGAAGGGCTTGACGCATTCTTCGAACCCGATCGCGATATTCTCGTCGCGGACACCTGCCAGGACGTCGTCGACGCTCTCGATCTCTCCGACATCGAGTTGGACCGTATCGGTGTGGCGGCCCGCGCCAGGGTCCTCGACGAGCACACTTCGGCGAACCGCGCGGCGCGCCTGGAGACCCTGTTCGCGCGCGCCGCCGATCCGGCGCGCCGGGAGATTTAACCATGTGGGGAATCATTCCGGCCGCGGGTCGCGGCAG
>JBAQGU010000694.1:0-9041 GCA_049287975.1 Roseiarcus sp. | reverse complement strand
CGCAGACGCAGCGCCTCGGGGTTCGCCCGCCGGGCGTCGAGGCGAGATTGGGCGCGCTTTCCGGCGGCAATCAACAGAAGGTCGCGCTCGCGAAATGGCTGACCCGCGCGCCCAAGGTGCTGGTGCTGGCCGAGCCGACCCGCGGCATGGACGTCGGCGCGAAGGAGGACGTGGTGCGGATCGTGAAATCGCTCGCGGCGGAGGGAATGGCGGTGATTGTCCTCTCGACCGAGCCGGAGACGGTGCTTTCGCTCGCCGATCGGGTGCTCGTCATGCGCAAGGGCGAGCTGGCCGGCGAATTCGCGGATTGCGCGATCAGCAAAGACCGCCTGCTGGCGGCGGCTTAGGAGCGATGGGAATGGATTCGCCTGACGCCGACGCCGCGCCGCGCCGCAGCGGATTCAGCCTCGGCCGCATGCTGCGCGACCAGTTGCGCAACATCGCGCCGTTTGCGACCCTGCTGATCCTGGTGGGCTTCTTCTCGTTCGCCGCGCCCGCCTTTGCGACTTTAGGCAATCTCGTCAACATCCTGCAGCAGGCCTCGGTGACGGGAATCATCGCCGTCGGGCTGACGTTCGTGATCCTGACCGCCGAGATCGACCTCAGCGTCGGCGCCATCGCCAATGCGACGGCGATCGTGCTGACGTTTTTCACGTTGCAGCCGGACTACGTCAATATCGCGAATATTCCCCTGCCCGGCTGGCTCGCGATCATTCTGGCGCTTGCAGCCTGTTTCGGCCTCGGGTTGGTCACCGCGTTCGGCGTGACCAGGATCGGCATCCCCTCGTTCATAATGACGCTCGCGATGATGCAGATCGGCGCCGGCATTTCGGCGGTCCTGGTGCGCGGGCAGATCGCCTATAGCGTGCCCTCGCTCGTGCTCACGCTCGGCTCCAAATCGCTGTTCGGCGTTCCCTGGATCATCATCTTCACGGCGCTGCTGTTGGCCATGGCGCATTTCGTGCTGAGCTACACCCGCTTCGGACGTTACGTCTACATGGTCGGCGGCAACCGCGAGGCGGCGGAATATTCAGGGGTCAACGTTCGGCTTATCATCGGATCGGTGATGACGATTTCCGCAGTCTGCTCGGGCATGGCGGGGATGCTCGGCGTCGCCTATTTCGGCAGCGCGCAGCAGAACGAGTTCGACACGTTCCTGCTCGACGCGATCGCGGCGGTCGTCGTGGGGGGCACCAGCCTGTTCGGCGGGCGCGGCGGCATCGGCAACACGATCGTCGGATTATTCGTCCTCGGCGTGCTCAACAACGGTCTGGACTACGTGAAGATCGACAGTTTCCTCAAGATTCTGATTCGAGGGATCATCTTGTTGGTCGCGCTCGTCATCAACATCTACGCCGAGCGGCTGCGCGCGACACGCGAAGTCGGCTCCTGAGGCGATCGCCCAGAACATCCATCTCTGCAGTTGGAAAGCGCGGCGATCCGGGTCGCCTCCGCGGAGAAACCCTTGCCCAATTGTTCATCGGCGAACATAGGCTGTTCAAGACAGTGCTTCCCGATGAGGAAAGTAAATACTAAAGGTATTTTTCGGTTCAGTTACGAGGTGACCGCCGAAAAATTAACTCTCTCTAAAGTTTGTGACGTAGCGTAAAAAAACCCTGAGTCTTCGAGGTCCGCGAAATGTCCGCCATGCCGAGCTATTCGAGCCTCGCCGAGCCCGTGTTGAGACCAAAAATGTCGATCGGCATCCACATCGCGCGAACCCGACAGCATCGGCGGCTCGAAATGAGAGGATCGCGTCCGATACCAAATTGTGCGCATTCGAAAAAATCGGGCGTGGAATACCGCGAAGATATTGCGCTCGCCTTAAGGCCGTGGCATGGTAATTTCGTGGCGGTGGCGGGGTAATTTTGTGGCGTTCGTATGTCATCCTCCCGGATGATTGAATTGATCAAATGATATAAAAATACCTAGTTCAGCCCTTTTTTTAAAATCAATTTGCGTATGCAACGCGCGGTAGGATGACATGGGCAATAATCCTCGTGAAAGTAAAATCAGTCTGAGCGCCGAGATACTGTATCTCGATCTCATGTATTGTCGCGCCGATGCGCAACTCGGGGACATGCCCTATGTTGCGCATTTGTTGAATTTGGCGTGCGAAGAGCTGCAAAAGATCGCCGAAGCCGCCAAACGCGGGGTTCCCGCGCAACCGGATTGGAACGCGTTCCACATCTATCCCGACATGAAGTAACTCGTCCTTGGATCGCGCCTCGTCTCGAAGCGGGTGTAGCGCCAGTTCCGAGCGCCTTTTGCAGCGAGATTACCGGTCGGCTGTGTCCACCGTGATCGCATTCCCGTACACGCGCGAAACGCAGGTGCAGAGCTTGGCGTCGCCCGCCTTCTCCGCGTCGCTGAAAAACACGTCGCGATGGTCGACAATCCCGTCGACCTCCAGGATCGACAGAGCGCAAAGGCCGCATTCGCCGTGTCGGCAATCCCAAATCATGCCGACGCCGGCCTCTTCGAGCGCCTCTAGCATGGTTTGATCGGCGGGAACCGCGACCTGAATGCCGAGCCGCGGAATCTTGATGTTGAACGGCGCCGAGGGGTAGCGGCCGCTGCTGCCGAAGGTCTCGAAACGCAGTTTGTCCATGGGTCGTCCGCTCTCGCGCCAAGCGCGTTTGGCCGCCTCGAGCAGTCCGATCGGACCGCAGACGTAGAATTCGCCCTGCCGATCGAGCTTCGCTATCTCCGCCGGCAAGTCGACGCGGGCATCCTCGGCGGGGAAGGTTTGCAGCCGGTCGCCGATCCGCTCTCGCAACTCCTCCGCCAGCGCGAGGTCGCGGCGGCTTCGGCAGGCATACGCCACGCGAAACCGCGCCTTCGCCTCCGCGAGCGCGAGCGCGTGGGTGAAAATGGGCGTGATCCCGATGCCGCCGGCGAGCAGCAGGTATTCCGGCCGGCCCAGGCCCAGCTCGAAATGATTGGCCGGCCCGGAAATTTGCACCCGCGCGCCGGGCGCCAGGCTCCACATATAGGCGGAGCCGCCCCGCGTGTCCTTCAACAGCTTGACCGCGATCCGGTAGAGGCCATCGGTGCAGGGGCCGACGATCGAGTAGGATCGTACGTCCGGCCGCTCCCGAATCAGCACGGAAACATTGATATGACTGCCCGGCGCTGGGACTGCGAACTCTCCCGACGGCGCGATCTCGATCGTGCGAATATCGTGCGTGAGGTCGCGCGTCGCGCGCACGACGCCGTCTCGCCACTCGATCAACTCGGGCATGGGAGCCGCCTATTCCGCGGCTTGGCCGGGCGCGCTCCGAACCTGCTCTCGCGCGAGCATCCGATCGATCATGCGGCGCGCCCAGAGCGCGCCGGCATCGATGTTGAGATTGTAGAAGGGCTGGCGCGGGTGCTTGTCGATGGCGCGCTGCTGCGCCTCCAACACCACGTGATCCTGGTCGTATACGCCCTTGCCGTCGTTGACATGGGCTCGTTGCAGATCACGCGTCAATTGCTCGTCGTCGGTCTTGAAGGTCCGCACGAAATTCCAGAAATAATGGCAACTCGTCTCGGTTTCCGGCGCGATGGCGGCTAGGAAGGCGCCATTGACCCCTTGGGAACGGTCGCCCTCGCGCGCCCCGGTCGCCGTCGGCGCCACCCCGACGTCACCGACCACGACCGCCGGAGCCTGGAAATTCACGATCTGCCACCGATCGACGCGGCCGGGCTTCCCCAATTGCTTGGCCCAGAACGGCGGCGGATCGATGTCGATCATCCAGCGCGTCATGGTCGCGGTGTTCTCGGTGTGCGTCACGTCGAATGGCGTGTCGAGGATGGCGTCGTGGCCGATGCTGTCGGAATGCACGTAGGTCTCGTGCGTCAGATCCATCAGATTGTCGATGACTAGGCGATAGTCGCACTCGAGGCTATAGAACGTGCCGCCCTCGCCTTTCCATTCGGCGCCGTCGTTCCAGTGAAAGTCCGGTAGGACGGCGGGATCGGCAGCCGCGGGATCGCCGGGCCAGATCCAGACCAACCGGTGCCGCTCGACCACGGGATAGGCGCGCACGCAGGCCGATGGATTGATGCTCTTTTGCGCGGGCATGAAACTGCAACGTCCCGCCGAATTGAAGACCAGACCGTGGTAGCCGCACATGACCTGATCGCCGACGAGCCGTCCGAGCGAAAGCGGCAGCAGCCGATGCCAGCAGGCATCCTCCAGCGCAACGGGATCCCCGTCTGTGCGGCGATAGAGCACGACGTCCTTGCCGCAGATCGTTCGCGCCGACAGTTCGCGCTGGATCTCGTGGCTCCAGGCGGCGGGATACCAAGCGTTCAACGGAAAGGGTCTGCCGTCAGCCATCGCTGTCCTCCCGAGATTTCCGCCTTGACGTCCGAGGCGCAGCGACACGCGACTGAAATCCAGTCGGGGTCGTCTCGCCCCTATGGGCGCGATCGCATTTCGTAGGTCGCCGCGTCCTCGCCGACCACGATGAACCCCAAGCGATCGCAAAGCGCCTCGGCCGAATTTGCTTTCAATACACGCAGGCTGACGCTCCGTCCATGCTCATGGGCGCGACGCATCAAGGTCGCCACAAAGTCGGAGCCGATGCCCTGGCGCTGAAACAGCGGATCGATCACGAGCATTTCGAGCTCATCTGAAGGCGACGTCCGCGGGATTCGTCACCGAAGCGCCGCAAGGAGGTTATTGCTGCCCCTGCCCGATCGCCTGCTCGACGCGCAACGCAGCCGTCACCGTCTCGTCCCCGCCCCCGGAATGCGAACCGCGAAACGGCGCCGCGCCTGTCGCATCGAGTCCGACGGCGACCCTGACGTAGCTCGCGTTGGGGCAGAGATCGTGGACGGGATCGAACGCGATCCACCCGAGCCCGGGCGCGATCGCCTCGGCCCAGGCGAACATGTGCGGGGTCTCGTCCTCGCCTGGCAAGACATAGCCGCTGACGTAGCGAGCGGGAATTTCGAGCCACCGCGCGCAGGCGATGAAGGCGTGCGCGAAGTCCTGCGCGCCGCCGCGTTTCAGCGCGAAAGCCTCCGCCGCGCTCGACTTCGAAGGCGTCGTCTCGGGGTCGAACTTCACTTCCTCGTGCAGCGCGCCCATGATCAGATGCAGCCGCTCGAGCGGGTCGGCCGCGCCGCGGATCGCGCCGGCGACGAACTCGCGCAAATTCCCGTTGACCTGTGTCAGCCCGGTTCCACGCAGGAACATCGCCTCCGGCAGCGTCTCCACCGCGCCGCGCACCACGCCGACCGCGTCCGTCGTCTCGACTTCGCCGATCGCCGAGACGGTGAAGCGCTCGACCGGCCTCTGATACGAGAAGCAGGATACCACGTTGCCGAAGCAATCCTCGGAGAGCCGAGAGCCGGTGTCGATATCGACGTTCACGCGCCAGCGCATGACATATTGCGAATCGAAGCTGCGCGGCGTCAGCCTGAGGTTCTGGATGATAAACCGGGCGGGCGGAGCGTAGGAGAAGGTCGTTTCGTGAGCGATTCTGATCCGCATGAGCTCGTTTCGCGTTGGCAGGCGGGCGCCGTCAGACGAAGAGATACTGCTCCGAGATCGTCTGGGCGAGCTTCGCGTTGTCCTCGATGAATGCGGTGATGAATTCGTGCAGGCCGCTCTGAAAGATTTCGGTCATGCTCGAGCGCTCCAGTTTTGAGTGCATCGCGCGCGCCTGACGCTGTGCGGCGCCGCTGCGGCCGTCCTCCCGCGCCAGCGCGTCGAGCGCGCTGTCGATGCTGTCGTAGCAGGAGATCAGCGAGCGCGGCATCGCGGTCTTCAGGATCAGGAGATCGGCGATCAGCCAGGGCTTCACCCGATCGCGATAGACCCAGTGGTAGGCGGTCGCGGCCGAGACGGCGCGCAGGATCGCCACCCACTGGAAATAGTCGAGCGGGCCGCCGACCGCTTCGGTCGAGGGCAGCAGCAGGTGATATTTCACGTCGAGCAGGCGCGCGGTGTTGTCGGCGCGCTCAGTGAAAATCCCGAGGCGATTGAACCAGTACGCGTCGTTGCGCAACATGGTTCGATAGCACGCGCCGTCGAAATCGAGCGAGGCCTTCTTGACGTAGTCGAGAAAGCGGGTGAGCGCCTCGCGATTGAGGTCGTTGGCGGCGCGCCGGGTCGCCTCGAAGCGCTTCAGCTCCAACCAGGCGTCATTGATCGCCGTCCAGGTCTCGACCGTCAGAGCGGTGCGCACGGCGCGGCCGTTGGCCCTCGCGTTTTCCAGACAATTGCAGATAGAGGAAGGGTTGGCGCGATCGAAAGTGAGAAAATCGATCGCACGCCCCTCCTCGACTGCGCCGTGCTCGGCGATGAATTCGTCGTAGGCGCCGGCCGCGTTGAGCGCGCTCTCCCATTCGGCGGCGGGATCGTCGACGCCGCTGCGCGGCAGATATTCGAGCCGAAGCGTCGCCTCGATCGTACGGGCGATGAAATCGGCGCGCTCCATCGAGCGGGCGAGCCAGAAGAGATTGTCGGCGGTGCGCGCGAGCATGCTCAGGCCGCCCCGTCATCGTCGACCACCCACGTGTCCTTCGTGCCGCCGCCCTGACTCGAATTGACCACGAGCGAGCCCTTTGTCAGCGCGACCCGCGTGAGCCCGCCGGGCACGATCTTCACCCCGTTGGCGCCGGAGAGAACGAAGGGCCTCAGATCCACGTGCCGCGGCGAGACGCCGCTGTCGAACGAGGCCGGACAGGTCGAAAGCGCCAGCGTCGGCTGCGCGATGTAATTGTCGGGGGCGGCCTTCAGCTTGGCGGCGAACATCTCGCGTTGCGCCGCGGTCGCGTGCGGTCCGACCAGCATGCCGTAGCCGCCGGAGCCGTTGACTTCCTTGACCACGAGCTGGTCGAGCCGCTCCAGCACGAATCGGAGCGCTTCCGATTCACGGCAACGATAGGTCGGCACATTCTGCAGCAACGGCTCCTGCTGCAGGTAGAATTTGATGAGATCGGGCACGTAGGTGTAGATCGCCTTGTCGTCGGCGATGCCGGCGCCGACTGCATTCGCGACAGTCACGTTGCCCGCCAAATAGGCGCCCATCAGGCCGGGCACACCGAGAATCGAGTCCGGATTGAAGACGAGCGGGTCGAGAAAATCGTCGTCGACCCGGCGATAGATCACGTCCACGCGCTTCGGCCCGAGCGTCGTTCGCATGAATACGACGTCGTCGGCGACGAACAGATCGCGGCCCTCGACGAGCTCGACGCCGAGCTTGTCGGCCAGGAAGGAATGCTCGTAATAGGCCGAGTTGAACGGACCCGGCGTCAGGATCACGATCGTGGCTTCGCTGTAATCGGTGCGAGGCGTGACCGAGCGCAGACAGGCGAGCAGCAGGTCGGGGTAGTCGTCGACCGGGGCCACCTGATGCTCGGCGAACAAGTCCGGCATCAGCCGCATCGTCACCTCGCGGTTCTCCAGCATGTAGGAGACGCCGGAAGGCGTGCGCGCATTGTCCTCGAGGACGTAGAACGAGTCGTCGCCCACGCGCACGATGTCGATGCCGGCGATATGGACCCAGATGTCGTGCGGGACCCTACGTCCGATCATCTCCGGCCGGTAATGCGGGTTGCGGAGGATGAGCTCGAGCGGGATGATGTTTTCTTTCAGGATCGCGCGCGCGCCGTAGACGTCCGTCAGAAAGAGATTGAGCGCCGTGACGCGCTGGATCAGCCCCGCCTCCAGCCGCGTCCATTCGGCCCGCGAGATCACCCGCGGGACGATGTCGAACGGGATCAGCCGCTCGGCCGCGTCCTTGTCGCCGTAGACGCCGAAGGTGATGCCGATGCGGCGAAACATGAATTCGGCCTGCGCGCGGCGCGAAGCGAGGATTTCGGGCGGCGTCTCTGCGAGCCAGCGAGCGATATGGCGATAAATCGGACGTGTCGCGTCAGCTCCGAGGCCCATTTCGTCGAAAGGGAGGCTCGCCGTCATTTATCGTCTCGATCTCGCCCCATGCCCAACACGTAAAACTTAGCAAGCTTCATGCCGACCCTTGGGCGGCCCGAGCGCCAGCGCCAACGCTTCGGCGCCGCGCATGGTTCGGTCCGGCGGCCAAGCCGCAAAATTCGCCCGAGGCCCGATCGCCCGATCGAGCCGTCTGCGGTATTCGATGCGCGAAATCTCGACCGCGCCCAGGCTCGCCAGATGCGGCGTGACGAATTGCGCGTCCAGTAGCCGATAGCCGCCGAACCGCAATCGCGCGAACAAATGCACGAGCGCGACCTTCGAGGCGTCGCGCGCGAAATGAAACATGCTCTCGCCGAAGAAGGCGGCGCCGAGCGCGACGCCATATAGTCCGCCGGCCAATTCGCCGCCTTGATAGGCCTCGATGGAATGGGCGTAGCCGCGTTCGTGCAATTCGCAGTAGAGCCGAAGAATGTCGGCGTTGATCCACGTTCGGTCGCGATCCGCGCAGGCCTTCATCACGGCTTCGAAGGCGCCGTTGGCGCGGACTTCGTATATGTCCGACCGCACCGTTTTGACGAGGCTGCGCGAAACGAGGAGGCCGTCGAGGGGAAAAATCCCGCGCTGCTCCGGTTCGACCCAGAATAGCTGCGCGGCTTCGCGATCCTCCGCCATCGGGAACATCCCGATCGAATAGGCGCGCAGGAGGATCTCGGACGTGATTTCAAAGCGGGGCTGTCGGCGCGACATGGCGCGAGCGTGACGCCGAGCGCGGCTCGCGTCAAGGGCGGGGCTGAGGGGGCGCGGGGCCGCGCGAAACTGGGAGGCCTCCTGCATCGGCGCCGGCCGATCAGGCAGCGCGGACTCCAGCGACCTCACTGTGCCTTGCAGAGCGGGACTCGGAGCGGCGCACGAAGGGTCAAATCGCGCGAGACGTCCGGCGCTTCAGTGAGCCGGATTATTCGCGGTGGCCTTCGAGTGGAACGCAGGCGCCGATTTCAGTTCTGTATCGGGCGATTTCAAAGCATTAGGCGCCTTTTTCTGTCCACTTTCCCAGATCCGAACCCTTTCACGAGACTTTCAAATGGAACGATTATCTTTTTATTTCAACAACTTACGATGGATTTTACAAAGCCGGGATCAGCAT
>JBAQGU010000693.1:0-7048 GCA_049287975.1 Roseiarcus sp. | reverse complement strand
AGCCAGCTGAAGGAGTGGATGAAGCCGGTCGAAGCGCCCGTGCCACGCTTCCTGGCCAAAACCGGCCACAAGGGGATGATCTATCGCGAGCCCTATGGCGTAGCGCTGATCATCGGACCGTTCAACGGACCTTTGCTCTTGCTTATCCGCCCAGCGCTGGCCGCGCTCGCGGCGGGCAACACCTGCATCCTCAAACTGAGTGAGGCGCTCTCGGCGACGACGGACCTGCTCCTCGAGCTTGTCCCGAAGTATTTCGATCTGAGAGCGGTGACCGCGGTTCCTGGCGGCAAGGAGGAGAACACCGAGCTCCTGAAGCTGCCGTTCGATTTCATCTTTTTCACCGGCAGCACCTTTGTAGGTAAGATCGTCGCGCGGGCGGCGGCGGAAAACCTCACCCCGGTCCTGCTCGAACTCGGCGGGATGAACCCGGCGCTCGTAGACGAGACCGCCAACATCCCCGATGCTGCGAAAAAGATTGTTTGGGGCGCGATGGCCTGGGGCGGCCAATGGTGCACATCGCCAGGCTACGCCTATGTCCACGAGTCCGTAGCAGAGGCCTTTGTCGCAGAAGCCAAGAAGGCGCTGGTCGAGCTCTTTGGTGATGATCCGAAATCAAATTCCGACTATTCGCGCATCATCAACGCGCACACGGTTTCTCGGCTGGCGTCGCTCATCGATCCCGCAAAGGTGATCGCTGGCGGCAAGTCAGATCCAGATGCGCGCTACCTCGATCCCACGCTTCTTTATCCCATTACTTGGGATGATAAGATAATGGAGGACGAGATCTTCGGGCCAATCCTGCCGATCCTGACCTACAAGTCCTTCGACGAGGCGATGGCGCGGATGGCGGCGACACCGCATGCGCTCGCCGGCTTCATCTTCAGCCGCGACCAGAAGACCATCGACCGGTTCATCGGCGAACTGTCTTACGGCGGCGGGGGGGTGAACCTGGTCAACGTTCACCTGTTCGTCGAGACCATGCCGTTCGGCGGCACCGGGTCGGCCGGGATGGGCCACTACTACGGAAAATACGGCTTCGACGCGCTCACCCACGCCAAGTCGATGCTGATCTCCCCGCCCGACGTCGCGATCGAGCACCTCTACTCGCCCTTCACCGAAGAAAAGAACCGGGCGCTGAAGGGGTGGTTTGAGTATTGAGGCGATCATGGCGCAGGCGGGCAACTACGATGTGGTGGTGATCAGCAATGGGGTGGGCGGTTACACCGCAGCGATCCGCGCTGGTCAGCTGGTCCGTCTTCCGATGCCGCTTCAATAGCGAGACCAAAATTCAGAGGCCGAGACATGACAAAAGATGACATCCAACACATGCTCCACATCATCTACGACCAAATCTTCAACCAAGGCCACGCCGACCTGCTGCCGAGTCTCGTGTCCGGGCCATACATCCAGCACAATCCGCTTTTTCCGAATGGGCTCGAGGGTATAATGGGCTACATCAAGCAGGCCGGGCGCATTCCCTGCGCGGTGAAACGCCTCGCCATCGATGGCAATCTGGCCTTTGTGCACGTGCGTTACTTGGACTGGGGCGGTCAGGAAACCGCTGGTGTCGATATCTTCCGCTTCGATGTCGATGGCAAGATCGTCGAGCACTGGGATGTACTGCAGCCCGTACCGGCGACCTCCAACAACGCTAACACGATGTTCTGATAACGCCGGTGGATGGCATGCGTGAAATCGCGGGAATCAGGATTCCGGACAGCAAGCTCGCTGTCGCTGCGCTGGACCTGGTCAAGATGCAAAGCCACGCTTCGATATATAAGCATGTTCTCAGAACCTTCGTTTTCGGGGCCCTTGCCGCCGGAGCGCAAGGCATTAGGTTCGATGAAGAACTCTTCTTTCTTGGCGCTGTCCTGCATGATCTCGGCTTGACCGAACGGTTCGGCGCCCCGGCGGGTCGATTCGAGGTCGTGGGCGCGGACGCGGCGGAAAAGTTCCTCTTGGGTGAAGGCGTGGCGGCGGAGCGGAGCGCGGTTGTTTGGGAGGCGATCGCGCTGCATACCTCAAACGGGATTGCTCTCCGCCGCGCCCCGGAAGTCGCACTTGTCCATATTGGGGCGTCCATCGATGTGATGGGCCTCGGGCTCGAGAAACTCCCGCCGACAGTGGTTGAGCAGACGATCGAAGCGCTGCCCCGCGACAACTTCAAGAAGGTTTTCGTCGACGCTCTGTTTTCGCGCGCACAGAAGGACCCGCCCTCGGTGGCGCTGACCTGGATGAGCGAAGCCGCGCGAAGACATGTCCATGGGTTCGAGTGTCCAGACTTTGTCGACTTGGTCTCGGCCGCCAACTTTGCAGAGTGAAAAGCTGAGGTTTGCTGGCGGCATAGCGCCGGCGCCCGAACTCCTTCCAGATGGAGAACAACATGACCGCCACCTTGCCAGCAGAGAACAAGGCGCTCGTGCTCGAAGCCTTCGACACGCTGTTCAACAAACGCGACTATGGCGCCGCGGAGCGCCTTTGGTCGGACCGCTACATCCAACATAGCGCCCATATTCCGCCGGGCCGCGATGGTTTGTTCAATCTTGTTCGCAGCCTTCCGGACACACTCCGCTACGAAAATCACGTGATCCTCGCCGAAGGGAACTACGTCATCGCTCATGGGCGCTTTTCAGGCCATGGTCGCCCCAGGTCATGGATCGCGGCCGACGTGGTGCGCTTCGAAGACGGCAAGCTCGCCGAGCACTGGGACGTTCTTCAGGACGAAGCGATCCAAGCAGAATCCCTTAGCGGTCTTCCGATGTTCGGCGATCGTTTCCCGGCCTGACCGCACGGTTCTCGAGATCAGGCATGGACGCGAACCATGGAAGTCTCAGACAACACCATCTTCATCGCCTACCATACCGATCTCGTATGAAAGGACGAGGAGCCGCGACCCTCGTGCAAGGCGTTCGCCGCACGGTCGCCATCGCTGGCTTTCCACTCTCCGCCTGGGCTTTTGCGCTGCGGATCTGGGCCGCCACGATGGTGGCGCTGTTGCGGCGTTCTGGCTGCAGCTCCAGAGCGCCTCCTCCGCTGCAGTCACCGTCGGCATTCTCGCGCTGCAGACGCGAGGGCAGGTCTATCAAAAGGCCGTCTACCGGGTCCTTGCCACCATCATCGGGGTTGTCGCGTCGTTTGTGATCGCTGGGTTGTTCCCGCAGACCCGCGACCTGTTCCTGATAGGTTTCGCGGGCTGGCTCGGGCTCTGTGTCTACGTCGGTGGGCTCTTGGACGGCAACAGGGCCTACGGCGCCGCCTTGTCAGGCTATACGGTTGCTCAGGTCGCTGTAACGCAGATCGACTCGCCGCAGAACATTTTCGCTGCTGGCGTCAACCGCGGCGCGGCGATCGTGGTGGGAATTGCCGCGCTTGGCCTCGTCAGCGACGTGTTCGCCGCTCGGAACGTACATCCGGGCCTGATCGGCAAGCTCACGGCTTCGCATCAGCGGGTGCGGGCCTTCGCGCTCGCCGTCCTCCGCGGCGAAAGTGCGCACCCGACCCACTCGGCGAATCTGCTGCGCGAGATCACCGCTCTTCATCCCGATATCACGGCTCTCGTCGCTGAATCGAGCGACGGCGGGGCGCGAGGCTGGGCAGCCCGGAGCGCAGCCGTGGCGTTGGTCGCCGAGGTCAGCGCTGCCGGCGCATTGTCGTCGCTCCCGGGTGAGACCTTGCCTTCTCTTCGCAGGGAACTTGGCGGCGCTCTTGCCGATCCCCTCGGGGAGGAGAGCCCTGCGTTGCAGCTTCGCTTGCAAGCGGATGTTGGCTACGCCGACCTACGCGACGCGCTTTTTGCCCGACATAGCCTGGACTTGTTGATGGAGGACCAGCGGGCGCGAGGCGCCATTGAAGACCTGCAGGCGGCTCGCCGCTCGCCACGCCGTATCCATGCGCCGATCTACCGCTCGCGCCGAGCGGCTGTGCGAAGCGGGCTGCGTGCGTTTCTGGCGGTGCTGACCTCCTCCATCCTTTTTTCCCTGGGTGGCTGGCCGCTCGCGTCGCAGGGCGTCTCCCTGGTTGGGGTCGTCGTAGCCTTGAGCGCCAACAACCCGAACCCGCAGGCTTTCATGACCGCCGTTGTCATCGCGATTGCGATCGCCGCGCCGCTTGCCGGCGTGACGGAGTTTTTGATTCTCGACGGGGTCGACCAGTTTCCCCTTCTGGCGATCGGCATGGCGCCGGTCATTATCGCCGCCGCCCTGCTGTTCACGATCCCCAACCCGAGATTGGCCCCGATCGGGTTCTTGATGCTCGTCTTCTTCCCCGTGCTCCTGTCCCCGACGAATCCACAGAACTACAACCCCGAAAGCTATCTCTTCTCCAGCTTCATGGCGATAACCTCCGTCATCCTGCTGTTCGTCCTTGTGCGGGTCATCCTCCCGACGTCCGACGCGCTTCGGCGACGGAAGTGCGGGTCGTCGACAACCAATACGTTCAACGGGGCGATGTCCTCTATGTCATCGATCCCTTCGATTTTCAGGTGGCGCTCGACACGGCCAGGGCACAGCTGGGCGAGAAAGCCGCCGATCTGCAAGTCAAGCGAATGCAGGCGGAGCGCCGGCAGCACCTCAGCGACCTCGCCACCACTCCGGAGGAGCAGCAGCAATATGTCGGCAACGCGACCCAGGCGCAGGGGGCCTTCGACGCCGCTCAGCAGCAGGTCGCACAGGCCGACGTCAATCTGCAGCGCACGCGGGTGCGTGCTCCCGTGAACGGGTATGTCACCAATCTTCTGATGCGGGTGGGCGACTACGCTCACGCGGGCGCGACCAACATCTCCGTGATTGATGTCGACAGCTATTGGATCGACGGCTATTTCGAGGAAACCAAGATGGCGCATATCTGCATCGGCGACCGCGCCGAAGCGCAGCTGATGGGCTACTCCGATCCGATCGTGGGACGGGTCCAGAGCGTGACCCGCGGCGTCAGCGTCTCAAACGCCGCGCCGAGCACCCAAGGCCTGCCGAACGTCGATCCTGTCTACACCTGGGTGCGGCTGGCGCAACGCGTGCCGGTTCGCATCCGGATCACGGATGTCCCGGCGGGCGTCCCGCTCGTTTCAGGCATGACTGCGACCATAACGATCGGCGACGCCGAGGCGCCACAAAGCGGTGACTGGCTCCGCCAGCGCTTCGCGAGCGTTGCGGATCGCTTGGGCGACTTCGTTCACGGTTGGCGCCCGTCGCCGGGCTGCGTGCCGCTGATCAGCAATAAAAACGGGGCGACCGTAACCCTTCCCGCACTCAAACCCGTGTCGCCTCTCAATCCGGCGCAAATCAACCCCGGCCTCGCGCCCGAGATGAACAGGTCACCCCTAAGGCAGTGAGCACAGGCGTCGGACGAGACGGACGATCCGCGAAATCTTGAGGCAGTCTCAGCTGATGCCCTGACTCGCGGAGAGGCGAGAGTATTGAACACTAGAATCGCCAAAGCGCGAACCCAAAGGTCATAGATAGAGACGGCAGTCTGTGTTTTGCTGCGAAGCCGCGGCTAGCTTCTGTAAGAGCCCTTGCGCACTGGCGAACGGGGCGTCCCGCGTTTTGGGGGCTTTCTCGCCACGGTTAGGAGCCGACGGAACTTGAGACAAATCGGTACCATCGCTCGGGGATGCCGGCCTCGCGGCAGGAATCGGCGCTCGCCGTGAAACGCGCGACAGCTTGCCTGACCGCATCGGCCTTTGCAGGCGCATCGGTGATCGAGACGACGTCCTGGGGCTCGTGTACATTTGCTTCATGCTGGTCGGCGCGACGATTGTCCGGAATCCGCCCTCGGGATGGACACCCGCCGGATACGCAAAGCCGGCCCAGCCCAGGAAGCTTGTCACCACCAGGGACGTCTATTTCTATCAGGCGCTGGGCTGATCTGGATCGTGCTCTGCATGAACGTGACGGCGGGCATCGGCGTGCTCGGCCAAGCTTCGGGTATTTCGGCAGCACCGGCAACCTCGCGCTGTTCATCCTGTGCTTGCACTTGCCTGGGCATTCTACGCTCCTTTCGCGGCCTCGATACGGTCCGGCTCGAAGCGGTCTCGGCCCGAGCCCTCGAACTGGGCGTTCTCAACTGCAAGGGCGTGGCCGCCCCGCTCGCCCGCAAGCCCGACGACGCCCCGACCAAGACCGACCATCCCGTCGCGCTGCTCGACCACGCCAATCTGCGCGGCCCCGGCTACTACCATTGAGAGGAAATCCTCATGCTCGCTCATCCCACACTCGACCAATTGCATACCCTCGGTCTCCACGGCGTCGCCAAGGGATTCAAGGAACTCGAACACAAGCCCGAAGCGCGCGCTCTCGAACACGCCGAATGGCTCGGTCTGCGCTCGAATACGAACTGACGCTGCGCCGATAGAAGCAGTTCGAAACACGGGCCAGGGTCGCCAAGCTGCGTCACTCCGCCAGCGTCGAGGACGTCGACCATCAGACGGCTCGCGGGCTCGACCGCGCTCTATCGGCCTCGGCAAGAGCTGACTCGCTTGCGCGCTCGGCCACAAGGCGTGTCGAGAAAACATCTCTGTCCTCTACACCCGCGTTCCCCGGCTGTTCGCCGATCTGGCGATCGCGCACGGCGACGCGCGCTACACCAGGCTGCTGCGATCCCTCGCCCGCGTCAAACCGCTCATCTTCGACGATTGGGGACCGGAATTGCTGACATCCAACCAAGCAAGAGATATGCTCGAAATCGTAGAAGATCGTTATGACACGGGCTCGCTCGTCATCACCGGTCAGGTTCCAATCAACCGCTGGCACGACTTGATTGGCGTTCCCACGCTCGCCGACGCCATCCTCGACCGCATCGTCCACAACGCCTACCGCACCGTCGACCGGTGATCCGCGACCGACGCGTTTCGACCCAGAGCGGACGGTCGCCCTGTTCATAATTCAAGATTTTCGGAACAGTGATTTCGGGCTGAAAATCAGGGGGGTTTGAGAGACGCCGAGAGGCCGCGATTGTCGCGCGTTGAAAGCCTGCGCTTTCGATCGTAAGACGTCATTCGATCAAGTCATCTGCGCGGGCGAGAAGCGCCTGTGGCACGGAGAGGCCGAGGGCC
>JBAQGU010000692.1:0-1520 GCA_049287975.1 Roseiarcus sp. | reverse complement strand
GAACCAACGCGGTCAGCGACCGCGTCTACAGCATCCCCCGAACGATATTTGACACGCGCGCAATTGTAGCCGCGCTCGCTGAGCGCGGCTGTCGTAGAGCGCCTAATTTTCCGAGCGTCGACCACGCCGAACCAACGCGGTCAGCGACCGCGTCTACAGCATCCCCCGAACGATATTTGACACGCGCAAAAATGTAGCCGCGCTCGCTGAGCGCGGCTGTCGTAGAGCGCCTAATTTTCCGAGCGTCGACCACGCTGAACCAACGCGGTCAGCGACCGCGTCTACAGCATCCGCCGAACGATAGTTGACACGCGCGCAAATGTAGCCGCGCTAGCTGAGCGCGGCTGTCGTAGAGCGCCGCCCCTTCCGAGCGTCGACCAAGCTGAACCGACGCGGTAAGCGACCGCGTCTACAGCGCGCCGCCGGCCGCCGTCTCAAAAGCAAATCGCCGTCGGGGTCGCCACTGTAAACCGTGTGCCGGTATAGGTCAGGCTGCGGCCCTCGTCCTCCACCCGAAACACCGTCAGGTCGTCCGAATCCTGGTTGGCGACGATGAGCCACCGCCCATCCGGCGCAACCCGGAAATAGCGGGGATTCGAACCGATGGCGTCCACGCTGCTGCGCAGCGCCAGATCGCCGCGCTCCGACTCGAGACTGAAGACGGAGATCGAATTGTCGCTCCGGTTCGCCATGTAGACGACATCGAACGTCGGATGGACCGCGATCTCCGAGGGAACGCAGCGGTCGCGCCCGAGGCCCGCGGACGCGACCATGCCGAGCGGCTCGAGCCGCGGTCCGTCGCGTCCGGCGGTGCGGGCGATGACCGAAACGCCGCCGCTATTCTGGTTGCTGACATAGATCGCGCCGGTCGCCGCATGGAATGCCAGATGTCGAGGTCCCGTCCCGAGGGGCAGCGGCAGGGCATCGAGCAGGTTCAGAGACGCGGCCGATCGCTCTCCGACAATCCTGTAAAGCAAAACCAGGTCGCGCCCGGTATCGGTGATCAGCAACTCGTCCGTACCCAGCGGCATCGAGGCATGCACGTTCGAGCTTGCTGCGCCCCGGTATTGGTCGCGCGCGATCGAAGGGGGCGCGGCGAGCGAAAGGCTCTTTTGCGGTTCGCCGCCTTCGCCGAGCGAGAGCAATGCTGAGGCGCCGCCATGATAATGGCTGGCGAAGGCGAGCCGGCGATCCCAGTCGACCGTCAGATGGCAAGGCGCGTTCGCGCCCGTGGCGACGCGGCCGCTCGACGTCAGGGCGCCCGCCGCGTCTTCGTCATAGCCAATGACGTCGCCCCCGAATTCCGGCTCGGTGATCGCCCACAGCAGACGCTGCCGATCGCTGCGGACCAGGAAGGACGGATTGAGTTCTCTTAAGGTCTGCCCGAACTCGATGATGCCGGAGTCGGCGTCGATCGCGGCCCGGGTAATCCCGGCGCCATGCGCGTAGGGGGCGCCGGCCCAGGGCGAGGCGATGCTGTACGAGCCAATGTAGAAGGGAATTTCCGTCATCATGCACCC
>JBAQGU010000691.1:0-3150 GCA_049287975.1 Roseiarcus sp. | reverse complement strand
TCTTGGTGAAGACGCCGTGCTTGGACTGCCCGGCGTTTGCGCCGAGCACGCGCAGGCCGCCGACGAGCACCGTCATCTCCGGCGCCGTCAGATCAAGCAGTTGCGCCTTGTCCACCAACGCCTCCTCGGGCCGCATGATGTGCTTGCTGCGGTAATAGTTGCGGAAACCGTCAGCGGCTGGTTCGAGCGTGGCGAAGGATTCGACATCGGTCTCTTCCTGCGACGCGTCCATCCGGCCCGGCGTGAAGGGAATCTTCACGTCCCGCCCGTCCGCCTTCGCGGCCTTCTCGATCGCGGCATTGCCGCCGAGAACGATCAGGTCGGCTAGCGAGACCTTTTTGCCGCCGGTGGCCGAGGCGTTGAATTCCTTCTGGATCGCTTCGAGCTTCTGAAGCACCGTCGCGAGTTGCTTCGGCTGATTGACCTCCCAATCCTTTTGCGGAGCGAGGCGAACGCGCGCGCCGTTCGCTCCGCCGCGCTTGTCGGAGCCGCGGAACGTCGCCGCCGACGCCCAAGCGGTCGAGACCAGCTCGGAAACCGACAGGCCGGACGCGAGGATCTTGCCCTTCAGAGCCGCGATGTCCTGCTCCCCGATCAGCGGATGATTCACCGCCGGGACGGGGTCCTGCCAGATGAGCGTCTCCTTCGGCACGAGCGGGCCGAGGTAACGTACGATAGGGCCCATGTCGCGGTGCGTCAGCTTGAACCACGCGCGGGCAAACGCGTCCGCGAACTGATCTGGATGCTCGTAGAAGCGCCGCGAGATCTTTTCGTAGGCCGGGTCGAGCCGCAAAGAGAGGTCGGTGGTCAGCATGGTCGGCACATGCTTCTTCGACTTGTCGTGGGCGTCCGGGACGGTGGCAGGCGCGCCTTTCGCCTTCCACTGGTAGGCGCCGGCGGGGCTCTTCATCAGCTCCCATTCGTTGTTGAACAGGTTGTCGAAGAAATGATTGCTCCACTTCGTCGGCGTCTGCGTCCAGGTGACTTCCGGACCGCCGCTGATAGTGTCGCCCCCGAAGCCGATGCCGTGCTTGCTCTTCCAGCCGAGGCCCTGTTCCTCGATGGCGGCGGCTTCCGGCACGGGGCCTACCAGCGACGGATCGCCGGCTCCGTGGGTCTTGCCAAAAGTGTGGCCGCCGGCAATCAACGCGACCGTCTCTTCGTCGTTCATCGCCATGCGGAGGAAGGTTTCGCGGATGTCCTTGGCCGCGGCGACCGCATCCGGCTTGCCGTTCGGCCCTTCCGGATTGACATAAATCAGCCCCATCTGTACCGCGGCGAGCGGATTCGCAAGCTCGCGTTCGCCGCTGTAGCGTTCGTCCCCGAGCCACGTCCCCTCGGGGCCCCAGTAGAGCTCCTCGGGCTCCCAGACATCGGCGCGTCCGCCGGCGAAACCGAAGGTCTTGAAGCCCATCGACTCGAGGGCGACATTGCCGGTGAGGATGATCAAGTCGGCCCAGGAGATCTTCTGGCCGTATTTATGCTTGATCGGCCACAGCAGCCGGCGCGCCTTGTCGAGATTCAGATTGTCGGGCCAAGAGTTGAGGGGCGCGAAGCGCTGCTGGCCGGCGCCGGCGCCGCCGCGGCCGTCAGCGATGCGGTACGTGCCTGCGCTGTGCCACGCCATCCGAATGAACAGTCCACCGTAGTGGCCGAAATCCGCAGGCCACCACTCTTGGGAATTCGTCATCAGCGCATGAAGGTCCCTGATTACCGCATCCAGGTCGAGGCTCTTGAATTCCTTGGTATAGTCGAACGCTTCGCCCATCGGATCGGACAGGGCGGAGTGCTGGTTGAGAACCTGAATGTTCAGTTGATCCGGCCACCAGTCCCGGTTGCCCCTGAAGGCTTTCGTGTGCACGACCGGGCACTTGCCCGCGCCCGCGTCCTCAACATTTGCGTCCATGTTTTTCCTCCGATCGTAGCTACGTTGATTGAACTGCTCTATGGACAAAGTCCGGCCGCCTGCCAGGCTGCTGGTTTCTGGACGTCATTTGCCGGCGCAGATCAGTGATCGTGACGCGGGGCCGTCGTGAAAATGGCTGGTCGCGGTCCGCACCTAACACTTTCGTATCACAGCCGCCTCATTAGTTTAAGTTGAATTTGCTGATCGCGGTGATAAGTTTTACCTATGATCAATTTCACAATCAGGCAGCTTCGCTACTTCGAGGCGTTGGCGCGACACGGCCACTTTGGCCGCGCGGCGGAGGCCTGTGCGATCACCCAGCCTTCAATGTCCATGCAAATCAAGGATTTGGAGGATTCGTTGGGCGCGCCGCTGTTCGAGAGAGGCGCACGACGGGTCCGGCTCACCAGCTTTGGCGAAGAGTTCGCCCTGCGCGTCCACGACGTCCTGCGTTCGGTGGATGAACTGGGCGACTTGGCGCGCGCGTCGCGGGACCGGCTCTCGGGACGGCTGCGTATCGGCGTGATCCCGACGGTCGCGCCGTATCTGCTGCCCACCTTGATCGGCGCGCTCACGCGCATCTATGCCGGCCTCGACATCCACGTGCGTGAGACGCTGACGCAGAAACTGATCCGAGAGTTGGCCGAAGGTCGGCTCGACACGGCAATCGTCGCTCTGCCGGTGTCCGAACCCTCATTTACCGAGATGGCGCTGTTTTCCGAAGATTTCGTGCTGGTCCGGCCAGGCGAGGACGAGGGAAAGCCGGCGCCCAATGTCGAAGCGCTGCGCGAAATGCGGCTGCTTCTGCTGGAAGAGGGGCACTGTTTTCGCGATCAGGCTCTGTCGTTCTGCAACCTGCATTCGACGCCGCCGCGGGAGTTGCTGGACGCCAGCTCCCTGTCGACGCTGGTGCAAATGGTCAGCGCCGGCATCGGCGTCACTTTGATCCCGGAAATGGCCGTGGCGGTCGAGACTCGCTCGGCGTCAGTTTCCGTCGCGCGCTTCGAAAGTGAAAAACCATCGCGAACCATTGGCATGATCTGGCGCAAGACGAGCCCGCTGGCCAAACAGCTCTTGCAGATTTCTGAAGTCGTTCGTCACTCGGCTGACCTGTTGCGCGAGGAGCAAAGTCGGGTTTCGCCGCCGCGCACACGCGTAACCCTGAGGGCCCAAGGCGTGGCCCATCAGAAAATCGGAACCTGTAAACAAGTGCCCTAACCGTCATTGCGAGCGCAGCGAAGCAA
>JBAQGU010000690.1:0-1530 GCA_049287975.1 Roseiarcus sp. | reverse complement strand
TCCTGTCGACCGCCGCGCCGGGCGCGCGCGTCCGCCTGCGGCTGGCGAACGCGGCGACCGCGCGCGTGATGGGCATCGCGATCGAGGGCGCGAAAACATCGATCGTCGCAGTCGACGGACAGCCGAGCGAAGCGTTCGAACCCTTGCATGACCTCGTGCCGATGGCGCCGGGCGCGCGCTTCGAACTGATGTTCGACATGCCGCGTGAAGTCGGCGCGCAGGTGCGTTTCGTGCTGCGCGGCGGCGATTTGGCGGCCATTCCGGGAGAGCCCGACCGACCGATGATCGTCTTCGAGGCGAGGGGCGAAGCGGTCGCGGCGCGTCCGAAGATCGCCGCGCTGCCCGCCAATCCGCGGCTTCCCCAAGAGATCGGCCTCGAACGCGCCAAACGCGTCGACCTGAAGATTTCGGGCGGCGGCGCCTCGCCGTTCGCCGTCGATGGAACTTCTTTTGTCGACTGGACGCCAAAGCCGTCGTTCGTCGTTCCGCGCGGATCGCCGGTCACGCTCGGCGTGGTGAACAAGACCGCTTATCCGCAGACGGTGCGCGTGAATGGCCATGTCGGACGGCTGCTGCACCCGCTCGACGACGGCTGGGAGCCCTATTGGCGAGATATTCTACTCGTCCCGCCCGGAAAAACCGTGCACATCGCCTTCATAGCGGACAATCCCGGCAAATGGCCGATCGAATCGGCGAGCCCCGAGCGGCGCGCAGCGGGGCTCGCGACGTGGTTCCAGGTGGTATGAGGGCAGTCGCGGGCTCGGCGGCCCCGGCGAACGCCGCCGGGCGGGATTCCTACCACGAATTGATTGTTTTCAAGGCTTTACGAGCAGGAAAAGTTTCCCTTCGATTTTGCCGCGCGTGCCGACGCGGACAACAAAAAATACACATACATTGTGTTTATATAGTTGAAAAGCGCCGCCCTGCGCTCGCGAAGCGGTCCTACCAATTCGCATCGTTCTCATCGGACTCGGTATTCACGAGAAGTTCGCAAGCTGGACGGGCGTGGCGTCCTGGATTCTCGGGTTCTCGATCGCGTTCGCGAGGACGACACGTGCCTGTCCAGCGCCTCCATTCACAGCAGTCAGTTCCGCTTGCGGGATGAAGCGAATGAATGCCTCGTTGATTAGTTTTTTATCGTCGGGCGAGCGGATCGAATTCGCGCCGAATCCCTGCTCCGGTCCGCGGCGAGTCGCCGAGGCGCCGACCCTCGCGAACGGGCCATGCTGGAAATACGCGAATCATGCTCGCGGCCGCGCGCATCTTCTCCGCGCCTCCGCGCAAAACCCTGAACGCCGGATTGAAGCCTTTATTCCGCGCCGACGCCAACGCGATTTAGGCCGTCAGTTCGCTGGTCAGAGCCCGCAACACCCCGGGCAAGGCCTCGGGCAGATCTTCCGCGATCAGCCCCGGCCCGAACGCGCGGGCGCAGGCGCCGTGCAGCCATACGGCGGCGCTGGCGGCTTCGAAGGCCGGCATGCCCTGCGCGAGAAGTCCGCAGGCGAGACCGCCCAGCACGTCGCCCGAGCC
>JBAQGU010000689.1:0-1961 GCA_049287975.1 Roseiarcus sp. | reverse complement strand
AGCCAAGCCTGTCCCCCGCCGAGACTTGACATGCACCGGGCGCGCCGCGCCTCACGCCGCCCGGTCTCTCCCGCGCGCTTTCGGCAAATCTATGGAGAGTTCGGAGTTCATCTTCGCCATCGCTTCGTCGATGATCCACATCTGCGAACTATGACGCAGATCGAGCAGACGACGAACCGAATTCTCCGGCATGCCGAGCGCGGTAGCGAGCTTCACCTTCGACCAGCCGTGTGCGCGCATCGTTTCGTACACCGCCAGTTTCGCGGTGACGAGCGACGGCAGCACGGCGCGATCGGCGCCGCTGTGCCCGGCCCCCGATCTCGGCAGCGGCCTGCCGGCCTTCATATATCCTTCGAGCGCGGCGATGACGCAGTCGAGCGCATTGGCGCGCGCCTCCGCTTCGCTGGCGCCTTCGGTCAAGGCTTCGGGGATTCCGGGAAAGCGGACCAGCGTCCAACCGTTTTCTTGCATCTCCAGGGTATATCGGTAGCCGAACGCCATCACTGTGAACCCCCAGCGCGCCTACCCCCGCCGCCGGAGCCGCGCGATGTAGAAGCCGTCGAGCCCGGACTGCCTCGGCGTCGGCGCGGGCAGATGGCAGGGCAGCGTGCGGACGTCGCCGTGCGGAGTGATGCATTCGCTCATGCCGCCGATCTCGCTCGCCTCGATCGGCTCGCGGCGAACGTCGGGGTTGCGGCGCAGCAGCGCGGCGATCTGGCCCTCGCCCTCCTCGGGCTCCAGCGAGCACGTGCAATAGACGATCGCGCCTCCGGGCCGGGTGAGCATAACCGCGCGGTCGAGCAGGTCGGCCTGCAGCTTGCCGAGGGTGGCGATGTTTACGGGACGCTTGGTCCAGGCGACGTCGGGGTGGCGCCGAATGGTGCCGGTGGCGGTGCAAGGCGCATCGAGCAGCGCCGCGGCGAAAGGCGGCGCCTCGAAGGTCAGCGCGTTGGCGACGACGAGTTCGGCCTCGAGTCGCAGCCTCGCAAGATTGCCGGCGAGCCGCTTCAACCGCTGCGCCGAGCGATCGACCGCGGAGACGGCGGCGCCGGCGAGCGCGAGCTGCGCGCATTTGCCCCCGGGCGCCGCGCAGAGGTCGATCGCGCGCTCCTCCGGCGCGATCGACAGCAACCGCGCCGGCAACGCGGCGGCGGCGTCCTGCACCCACCACTCGCCGTCTGCGTAACCGTCGAGCTCCGTGATCGGCGCGTGAGAATCGAGCCGGACCGAACCGGTGGGAAGCACCCTGCCCCCCAACCGCGCCGCCCAGCCCTCGGCATCGCTCTTGACGCTGATGTCGAGCGTCGGCTCCTCGCGGTGCGCGCGCGCGATGGCCCTGGCGGTTTCCTCGCCATAGGCGGCCCGCCAACGCGCACCCAGCCACGCCGGCGTATCGTCGTCGAACGGATCGGAGGCTGCGAGGATCTCCGCCTTGGAGCGCGCGATGTTGCGTAGCACCGCGTTGGCGAGTCCCGAGAACGGCGCGGCTGCCGGGTCGAGGCGCACGGCGCGCACCGCCAGATCGACCGCGGCATGATCGGAGGCGTCGAGAAACAGAATTTGCGCCGCGGCCCCGACCAGGATCCATTCGAGCGAACCGGCCTTTTTCGGCATGCCTTTTTCCAGCAGCGAAGCGAGCGCCTTGCGGATCGTGCCGAACCGCCGCATCGCGACGGTGGCGATCGAGCGCGCGAGGGCTCGATCGCGCGCGTCGAGACCGAGCGAGCCCTGTTCGCCCTCCGGGCCGGGGAAGCGCTCCTCCAGCGGGCGCGCCAGAGTCAGCGCGTCGCCGATCGCTTGCGCGGCGGCCCAGCGCGCCGCAAAGCCCGGGGTCGCTTCAGGAGGCGTGGGGCGAGGGGCCCCCACCGAACGGTTGTAGGCGGGTCTATTCGGCTTCATTCTTGGTTCTCGCTCCGCCCGCAACGAATCAGGAGGCGACAATGTTCCCTCCACTACCATAG
>JBAQGU010000688.1:0-3405 GCA_049287975.1 Roseiarcus sp. | reverse complement strand
AAACCGATCTCCGGCGCGTGCTCGGCCAGTAGCCGGCGGATTTCGTCGGCACGCAAGGTGCGGAACGCATGGACGAAGCCGACGCGGGAGTAGAGCTGCGGGTAGCGGGCCAAGCGCTTTTCGATCCCCGGCATCCCGATCAGCACCAGGCCGACCTCGTTCCGATCGAACAAGTCGCGCAGCTGCTCCAGACTTGCGACCTTCAGCCGATCGGCTTCATCGACGAGGATCAGCCGGGCAGGCGCCAGCGGCGGTTGCCGCGGAGCGACGGGCACGTCGAAAAGCCGTGCCGCCGGCTCGCTCTCCCGCATGCGCGCAAACCAATCGTCTTCGAGGAAAAATTCTTGGCGTCTTCGCTCCTCCTCGCGAGCCAGCGCCTGCACAGCAGCCTGAAAGGCGCGCCGCTGCGGCGCCTGCTGGATGCTGCGCAGGCTCGTGCAGAGATTCCTGATGCCATTTGCCACGGCGCTTGGGCTGTTCACGATCTCCGGCGTGTACAAGACGGTATCGGCGCTGGCGAAGGCGGCGAGCGCTTCGTCATCGGCCTTCGAGACCGAGGGCAAAGCCTCGAAACGGTCCCAGTCCGCGTAGTTACGAGCCGACAAGGTTTTGCCAACCCCAGGCGGGCCATAGCAGAGGCCGATGTAGCGATAGTGCCGATAAGCATCGCAGAACTCCGCGAAGCGGCGATATTCGCTGGTGATCAGGAACGGGCTGGCGTCATTCATTCTGGTAGCGCTTGAGCCCGGGAGCCGGCTTTTGTTCGTCGGCCTGCGGCGCGATCGGTTCGTCGGCCGGTTGCGACCCGCGGCGCAGATCGAGCAGCGCCTCGACGGTCTTCCGGCGATCGCGCAAGGTCTCGCGAAGCTCGCGCCGCCGCTGATCCCGAGCCCGTTTGATATCGC
This sequence comes from Roseiarcus sp., assembly GCA_049287975.1. Taxonomy (GTDB): domain Bacteria; phylum Pseudomonadota; class Alphaproteobacteria; order Rhizobiales; family Beijerinckiaceae; genus Roseiarcus. The sequence continues at coordinate 2,500 of JBAQGU010000688.1, read as the reverse complement.
GCAGCGCGACGGTCTCGCCCGCAAGCTCCGGACAGATCGCGCGGCAGAGAAACTTTCCCTGATGGAAGAGCCGGACTTCGCCGAGATCGCGCGGGTTGTAACGCAACACCACGCTCTCGCCGACATAGGCGGCGAGAGTCGGATCGATATAGCGCATCCCCTGGAAACGCACCCCGTCCGCCTGGATTTTCCGCGCTTTGGCGACGGCCAGGAGGAGCAGGTCGAGCTGCTCCAAGGATTCCGCCATGCGCGGGACAAAGCTGCCGTGCTGCCAGCGCACCTGCGGCGCGATCTTGGTTTCGCCGTGCGGCCGGGCATGGTACTCGCGCAGAAAGTCGCGGAAGCCGCGCTCCAGATCCGAGACCGTCAATTCCGGCCGGCCGCGAACGGCGCCCGCCCCGATGTAGCCGGGAAGCGTGCAGAGGAACATCTGATTAACCGTCTCGAAGAACCGTTCGATTCGCCCGCGGCCGCGCGGCTGGCCGGGCGCCGAAAAGATCAACCGCATCTTGATGTCGGCGGCGACCTGTTCGAGGTGAATCGAGGTGAAGTCGCTGCCATTATCCGTGTGGAAAATTTCGGGGATGCCGAAGACGATCCAATGGGCGTCCGACTTCCGCCAAATAGCCTGGCGGAGAGCGAGTGCGGTTCGGGCCGCCGACGGGCTGTCGAAGGAAACGAAAAAGCCTGCAATCGCGCGGCTGTAATCGTCGATGACGACGGTTAGCCACGGCCTTGCCGTCTGGCCGTCGGCGCGCTTGGCCCAGAGATCGAGCTGCGTGTGATCGGCTTGCCAGATTTGGTTCGGCCGTTCGGCTTCACGCCGATGAACCAAGTCGTAGGCTTCGCGATAGGACTTTTCGCCATTCACGGCCAAGGTTTTGAGATCATCCGGGATGGCGCGGATCACATTGTAAATCGTGTGGTATCCCGGTGGTTGTTCCCCGCGTGCCCGCGCGACGCGGCAGACTTCCCGATAAACGGCACTGGGGCTAAACGGCGGGCGTTGCAAGGCGAGGCCTTCGGCAAGGCGCAGCAGGTCATCCGGCACGCGCCGCCGCCTGCCCTGGTCCGACCGGCTCGCGCGGGTGAGGCCCGCAAGCCCGAAGCGCCGATATCGACTGACCCAGTGCTGTGCGGTCCGCAGCGGTAGCGACGCCTCCTTGGCGACACGCGCGAGAGGAGCATCCTGCTCAAGGTGCGGCCGAAGCTTCCTGTACCGATCCAGCGCTCGCTCGCGCTGTCGCTCCGATAGCTCCGCCAGCGTCGCGCTCGACGTGGGATCGACTGGGATTGCCATTCCCCAGCCTACGCCAGATTATGTTCAAAATGCTACGCCAATTAGCGATCAAAATGACATGCTCAGCCCCTCCCTCGGGCTGGTTTATTATTGATAACAGATTATACTAAACTCCGACTATGCCCGAACCCCAGTTACCGGCGGGAATTATCCCGAGCGAACGCCTCCTGACCGCCGCGGAATTTCACCGGCTCGCCGACGTGCCCCCCGAGATCGAGTGGTTCGCCAATCTCCGCAACCGCAGCACAAGGCGCGCCTACGAGAACGCGATCGGCGATTTCATGCGGTTCACCGGTGTCGCCAGGCCGGACGAATTCCGCACGGTCACCCGCGCCCACGTCATCGCCTGGCGCGACGACGTGGCTGGCCGCGAGCTCGGCGGCGCCACCGTCCGCCACCGTCTCGCGGCGCTGTCCTCGCTGTTCGAGTATCTCTGCGAAAGAAACGCCGTGACCCATAATCCGGTCAAGGGCGTCAAGCGGCCGCGGGCCGAGAGCGGCGAAGGCAAGACGCCGGCGATCGGCGACCACCAGGCGCGCGAGTTGCTCGTCGCCCCCGATGCCGAAGGCCTCAAGGGCAAGCGCGATCGCGCCATCCTGTCGACCCTGCTGTTTCACGCGCTGCGCCGCGACGAATTGTGCAAGCTCAAGGTCAAGGATGCCAGGCACGCGCCTCGGGGCGTGCCGCATCTCAACGTCTCCGGCAAGGGCGACAAGACGCGCTATCTGCCGCTGCATCCCGGCACCAACGCGCTGATCCACGATTACCTCGAGGCCGCCGGTCATGGCGCCGACGAGAACTGCGCGCTGTTCCGGCCGATCCGCAACAACCGCACCGGCCGCCTCGAGACGGCGCTGACGCCCGACGGGGTTTACAAGCTGGTCCGACGCTATTCCGCGGATCTCGGCTTCGAGATCTGCGCCCACGCGCTGCGGTCGACGGCCGCCACCAATGCCCTCGACCACGAGGCCGACATCGCCAAGGTCCAGGAATGGCTCGGCCACGCGAACATCTCGACCACGCGCATCTACGATCACCGTCGCACACGGGCGGAGGACAGTCCGACGTTCAAGGTGGCTTACTGACGGTCGCCTTTTTGCCGTATTTCGAAAGACATCATGTTGACGTTACCACTCGTCCACCTATATGCGATCAACCGTTTCGGACCATACACGCAACCAGAAGGTAGCGCGGCATGAG
>JBAQGU010000687.1:0-7390 GCA_049287975.1 Roseiarcus sp. | reverse complement strand
CGCCGGGCCACGCGCTCGAATGGGCGCGGCTCGCGCTGCAGCTCTGGGCGCTGGGCGGGCGGAAGCTCGAATGGCTGCCGAACGCGGCGCGGCGCCTGTTCGCGCAGGCGCTCGCGCAAGGCTGGGACGCGCGCGGCGGGCTCTATTACACAGTCGAATACGACGGCGCCCCGCGGGTGCGCGACCGGCTGTGGTGGCCGATGTGCGAAGGCGTCGGCGCCGCGCATTTCCTCGCCGCGCTCGATGGCGACGCCTTCCATGAAGACTGGTACCGCCGTCTGTGGGACTTCATCGCTCGGCGCCAGATCGATCGGCGCGAGGGCGGCTGGCATCCCCAACTCGACGATTCGCTGAACCCGGTCGCCGGCTATTTCGTCGGCAAGCCGGACCTCTACCACGCTCTGCAGGCCTGCCTGATCCCGCTCTACCCGGCCGACGGCAGTTTGACGCGGCGGATTCTGATGGGAAGCTGATACGGCGTTCCCGAGTCATTCCGTTGCGCGCAGTCCGCCCGAGACGCCGGCGGCGTGAGCGTCAAAATCCGAAATAAGAGCCCGCCTCGAAGGCGGGCTCTCGAAAGCCTGTTACGGCTTCGTAGGTGAATTGGGAGCCGCTGGCGGCGCTGGTATCACCGACGGGGCGGGGGCTGGCGCCACGTCGTGGGTTTGCGCGGGAGCGCGGTGGGCGCCCCGATTGCCGGACTCGTACGCAAACACACCGATGATCGCGGCAACAATGACAATACCGGCGATCCACGCGGGAGCCTTGCTCCGAACGTCGCTTGGATAGCCGCGCTCTGGCCGCATATCGTTGCCGCTCAGGTCGTCTCTGTCGAAAATAGCCATGGCGATGGCTCCTTCTTTGAGTGCCCCACAACGGTTCGAAACGCTCGAAACCCGGGCTGGGTTCCGATACAGGCTGGCCGAGGCCCGCTCGGCCTGTGGTTCCGATGGCAAATCGAACGGCAAAGCGACCCGCCGCGATCCGCGCCGCGGACATTTCAGCCGCGTCGCCAGCCCGGAAAGCCTATGACGAATTTGGGAAGGCGCCCGCAAGATAGAAGCCCCGAGACGCTTCGGACGCCCCGGGGCCGATCACTCGCCACGCGCGCACGAACACAGGAACAGGAATGCGCAGCCGACAAGACGAGGACCGTCGCCTTAGTGGCCGGGGCCGCCGTCGTATGCGCCATTTCCGCCATGATCGTTGTGGTAAATGCGGCCAAAGTTGGCTTGGTGGCCGCCTCCTTGGTAGCTGCCTCTATATGGGATGCCTCCTACGGAGGCGCCGGGGTTTCCGCCAACGATTCCGATGAACGCGTCAGGGCCATTGGAATTGCCACTAGCGGCGCCCATCGCATCTGCGCTGCAGGCCAGAGCGCCCGCAATGAGAAGTCCGGTCAGAGATACTTTGATCGACGAACGCATGATGATTTTTCCTCGTTGTGTTGAGGCGCGCGAGCGGGCACGGAGGATGCACCGGGAGTATAACACTCCAGGGGCCTCCGCTATTCGCTGGGATCTCGGCCAGAGGTAGAAGTTTGTCGCGGCGTTGGCGGCCGCGCCGCCGTCACGCCGCCGCGAAATAGACGGGGTGCGAATGGTTACCCTGTCGCGCGGGCTGCCCTTTTACCCTATCAAACACGACCGCCCGGTCGCGGGCCACGCACGCGGAGCGCGATCCAGAACGAAGTCTGGGCGGCGAGTCCGGCGCAGGCCAGAACGAGCGCGGTCGACAGCGCGGGATTGCCGCCAATGCCGGCGAGCGCGGTGCAGAGTGCGCCGACCGCCATCTGCACGAAGCCATAGAGGCCCGAGGCCGATCCGATGACATGAGGGTTGACGCTCACAGCCTCGGTCAACGCCATCGGCGAGGCGATCCCAGCGCCGAGCGTGAAGAAGAACATCGGCCCGACGCTCAGAGCGACGCTCAGATGGCCGGAGAGAACGGCGGCGAGAAACGCGAAGGCGGCCAGGATGCTGACGAGATTGGCGCCGACGAGCAGCCGCCGGATCGGCGCCCTCCCCACGAGGCGGCTGGCGAGCGCGCTGCCGAGCCAGACGCCTCCAATCAGAACCGCGAGCCAGGCACCCACTTCATAGGCCGGCCGATGCAATTGATCGACGATGATGAAGGGCGAGGAGGCGATGAAGGCGTACATCGCGGTCGTGGCGCAGCCGCCGCCGATCGCAAAGCCGAGAAACGCCGGCGACCCCAACAACCGCCGATAGTTCCGCCCGAGTTCGACGACATTGGCGTCAGCGCCGCCCGGTGCGGTTTCGGGCAGCAACCGCCAGGCCAAGGCCAGAAGGCTCGCGCCGAGCGCGCACAGCAGCCAGAGGATCGAGCGCCACCCCGTGGTGGAAGCCAACGCGCCCCCGATCGCCGGCGCGATACCGGGTCCGAGCGTCACCATCAGATTGAGCAGCGCCAGCCGTCGCGCGGAGTCGACCGGTCCCGCCACGTCGCGAACCATGGCGCGGCCGAGCGCAAGCCCGGCGCAGCCGCCGAGCGCCTGGAAGAGCCGGGCCGCGATCAGTGCATGGACGCTCGGCGCCAGGGCGGCGACCGCGCTTGCGATCGTATAGAGCGCGAGGCCGCCCATCAGCGTCGGCCGCCGCCCGAACCGATCCGACAGCGGGCCATAAACCAGCTGGCCGACCGCGAGCCCGACAATATAGAGGCTGATGGTCGCCTGCATCGCGCCGGCGCCCACCCCGAAGTCACGCGCCGCACTCGACAGGGCGGGCGCGAATATGTGCATGCCGAGGGTGCCGCTGAGGGTCAGCAGCGCGAGCAGCCAGAGCGGCGGAGCGCGCCTGACCTTCGTCGCCGGCTGCGGCGCCCTCGGCTCGACGAAGGGCTTGTTCATCTCAGTCTCCGCTCTCGTCGTCGAGAACGCGGCAGACATGCTCGAGCACCCGAGCGGCGATGGCGACGTCCGCGTCGGCGACGTTGGCAAGCGCCTCATTGCGGACTTCGCGGGCGACGCATTCGACGCGGGCGACCGTTTCCTTACCCAGCGCGGTCAGGAAGATCGTCTTGGCCCTGCGATCCTCCTCCTCGCGGCGCTCCACGAGACCAGCCGTCTGCAACGCGTCGAGCAGCCGCACGACCGAGGATGAATCCAGCGAGAGCGAAGCGGCCAGGTCCTTCTGGCGCATCGGCGCAGGTACGCGGGCGACCCGCAGCAGCGGTAGCCAGGTCGCTTCGGTCAGCCCGAAAGGCTGCAACCGACGATCGACCTCACGACGCCAGCGACGCGCCGTCCGCGACACGAGGGCCCCGAAGGGCGCCCGGATTTCGTTGGTCTCAATGGGCTCGGGCATGGCGGGAAAGATGACGCCCCATTTAATGGCATAGCTTTAGATGGGATACAATGTATGCCGCCAAGGCGTGGACCGCTCCTAGCACAGACGGTAGGTTCTGCGTCCGCAGGTTACGCCGAAGGATGCGGGTGGCGATGAGCAGGTTCGCGTGCCGAGAGCCAGCACTGGCGCACAGCTCAAGCGTGGATTGCCGCGGGGCTTCCACCCAAATCCGCATCGTGGCCAATCACGCCGTGTGCGCCGTGACCTTCATTCCGAGCGCCCTGAGAACGCTGAAAAACGCCGAAAGCTTCGGGTCGCCATCCGGCGTCAGCGCCTTGTAGAGCGCTTCGCGTGAGAGGCCGCATTCCCGCGCGAGTTGCGACATCCCCTTGGCGCGGGCGACGACACCCAATGCATGCGTGATGACCGAGGGATCGCCGTCCTCGAAAGCCGCTTCAATATAGGAGGCGATGTCCTCCGGAGTTGCGAGCAGTTCGGCCGAATCCCAATGGGAAGTCTCGAGTGTATCCTGCGGGCGCGCGCGGTCATTCATCGGAGGCCGCGTCCCCCAGCGGATGCAGATCGCGGACCATCGCCTTGGCGCGCTCGTCGAGCACATGGGTATAGATCTGCGTCGTCGAAATATCGGCATGGCCGAGCAGATCCTGGACGACGCGCAGGTCCGCGCCGTTCTGCAGCAAATGGCTGGCGAAGGCGTGGCGCAGCACGTGCGGGCTGATGCGAGCCGAGGCGATGCCGGCGGCGGCTGCGACAAGCTTGAGATCGCGGGCGAACGCCTGTCGGGTCAGATGGCCGCTCGCGCCTTCGGCGGGGAACAGCCACGGGCTCGTAGCTGAGCCAGGCGCGAGTTCGTCGAGCCGGGCCCGAAAGAGCCGCATCGCGGCGCGCGCCGGCTCGGAAATCGGAACCAGCCGCTCCTTGTCGCCCTTGCCGCGAACAGCGATCAGCGGCTCCTTCGCGCGGGCCGCCGACTTCGGCAGAGCGATCAGTTCGGAAACGCGCAGCCCGGAGGCGTAGATCAGTTCGATCAGGCAAGACATTCGCGCTGTAGCTAACCGTTCGCCGGGCGGACGTTCGGACGCCTCGATCCCCTCGCGCGCGACCGCGATCAGCCTGTCGACCTCGGCGACGCTGAGCACCTTGGGCAGCGGCCGCGCGCGGCGTGGTCCTTCGATCGCCAAGGTTGGATCGTCGGCACGGCGGCCTTCGACATAGAGATGCTTGTGAAATTGCCGCACCGCGGAGAGTCTGCGCGCCAGCGAGGCCGACGCGAGACCGCTCGCGCCGCCGTGAGCCTGAAACGCGCGGATTTCGTCGTTGGTCGCCGCGAGCGCGTTCGAGCCCCGTTCGCCGAGGAAATCGAGATAGGCCGAGAGATCCCGCCGATAGGCCTCGATCGTGTTGCGGCTCGCACCGCGCTCCGAGGCGATCGCCTCGAGAAACGACGCGACCAGACGCTGCGGCGATGTCGATGCGCGCGCGCTCATTTGGGCGCCTTGGGGATTTCGATGCTCTGGCTCATCTCGCGCGGCTCGACTTTCACCAGGGTGATCAGCGCGATCATGCCGCCATAGACCAGCCCGGCGATGATGCCGACGATGACGAGGAAGCGGATGAGGGTCGGCACGGGGTTCCAGGTTCGACGGCGTCAATGGTTCTGACACGACCCCCGTCATTGCGAGCGCAGCGAAGCAACCCACGGGTCGTCACGCGGCCCCTGGATTGCTTCATCGCTGCGCTCCCCGCAATGACGGCGGCGCGTTCGCGCGTCCTCTAACACGATTCCCCTCCCCTGAGGCGAGCTTCAATCGTCGTCGAACAATATCGTCTGCACCGGCTCGCGCGGCGGCTCGGCAAGTCCGAGATGTTTGAACGCGTGCGGGGTGAGCAGCCGCCCGCGTGGGGTCCGCTGGACGAAGCCGAGCTGGATGAGATAGGGCTCGATGATCTCCTCGATCGCGTCGCGGGGCTCGGAGAGGGCGGCCGCGATCGTCTCGACGCCGACCGGGCCGCCGCCGAAGTGCACCGCGATTGCATCGAGGTAGCGCCGGTCCATCTGGTCGAGGCCGATTCCATCGACCTCCAGCAGGCGCAGCGCGCCGTCGGCGATCGCTCGGCTGACGATCGCGGCGCCCTCGACGACGGCGAAATCGCGTACGCGGCGCAACAGGCGTCCTGCGATGCGGGGCGTGCCGCGAGAACGCCGCGCGATCTCGTTGGCGCCGTCGTCGGAAAGCGAGAGGCCGATGACGCGCGCACCGCGCCGCACGATGATCTCGAGTTCGGGAACGGTGTAAAAGTTGAGCCGCACGGGGATGCCGAAGCGGTCGCGCAGCGGCGTCGTCAGCAGGCCCGCCCGCGTGGTGGCCCCGACCAGCGTGAACGGCGAAAGGTCGATCTTGACCGATCGGGCGGCCGGCCCGGCGCCGATAATGAGATCGAGTTGGAAATCCTCCATCGCAGGATAAAGTATTTCCTCGATCGCCGGATTGAGGCGGTGAATCTCGTCGATGAAAAGAACGTCGCGCGCCTCGAGGTTGGTCAGCTGCGCAGCGAGATCGCCCGCTTTGGCGATGACCGGCCCGGAGGTCGAGCGAAAATTGACCCCGAGTTCGCGGGCGACGATCTGCGCGAGCGTCGTCTTGCCGAGGCCGGGTGGCCCGACGAACAGCACGTGATCGAGCGCCTCACCGCGCGACTTCGCCGATTCGATGAACACTTTCAGGTTTTTGCGCGCGGCTTCCTGGCCGGTGAAGTCGGCGAGAACCTGCGGGCGGAGCGAAGTCTCGTCCTCGGGACGTTTTTCGGCGGAGACGAGGCGGCGGGGCGGGGTGGTCATGTCGCGAGACTTCGCGCCCGTGTCGTCAGCCCGAGCAGGCTGGCCGTCAGTGAACATACGAACGCCGCCGCCGCGCCCGAGACGACGATGGCCTCGGTAACGGCGCTGCCGCCGTCTTCCGCAAATGGCGAACCGATCCAATCGCTCGCCATGTCCCACCATCCCTCGCCGATCGTCGTCACGACGAAGTTTCCGAGCGAGATCAGCGCGAGTACGAGCGCGTAAGCAAACAGGGCGCCGATCGCGGCGGCGATCAAGGCGCGCGGCGCACGCTCGGGGGCCGCCGAATCCGCCAGCGCATAGACGAGGCCGGCGCCCAGGGCAGGCCCGAGGCCGAAGACGTACGCGGGGATGAGAATGAAGGCGTGGCCGATCGCGGCGGCGACCCAGCCGATGTTGCTCACGACCTCCGCGTTGCTGGACGCGGTAAAGGCGAACGCGAGGGGTATGGCCAGGGCGCCCCCGACCGCCGGACCCAAGAGGCCGAACAGGGTAACGAGACCGAGTGCGGGCGCCCAGAAGCGGCGGGGAGGAGGTTCGGCTTTCATGGCGAGGGCGACTTGGCGAAGTAGACGACGCTAGGCAGTCTTGCGAAATGAGCGTCGCAGATGAGGAGGCCGGCGCTGTGTTTCATCGCCGCGGCGTAGATGATCGCGTCGGCTATAGCCAGCGAGTGTCGCGCCGTGTAGTCCACTGCCACATTCGCCAAATCGATGTCCAATTGTAGAACCGCCAACTTATTTGAAAACGCGAGCGCGATGTCGGCTTGTGCCCTGGAGAGCGCCCGGATCGGCGCGCGCATCAATTCGTATTGGACGATCGTCGGCACTATCCACTCGTCGTTCGGCGGCAGCTTGGGCTCCAGCCGCTTACCGAGCGCCCTGCCCAACAGCCACTCGATCCAGGCCGACGTGTCGACGACCCGAATCAGTAACGGTCGTTGCGATCACGATATTCCCCGAATTCAACGCCCTTTGCCATCCCCACAAGCTCCTCGCGCTTGGGAACTGGCACCAGTTTGACGCCGTCGAGATGTTCGATAAAGGCGAATTCCTGTCCCGGCCGCCACTTCTTTCGGTCCCGCAACTCCTTTGGGATGACCAGCTGATATTTTGAATCTAACGTGACGACGCTCATCGCGAGTTCACCTTTCTCTACTTGTCGCTAGTTATCGCAAAAATCGTCTCACTGCGCCAATTCCTTCAACCCCGTGCGGATC
>JBAQGU010000686.1:0-5703 GCA_049287975.1 Roseiarcus sp. | reverse complement strand
GTCGCGGGGCGGTGCGCATCGAAAAATTCAGTCATCGGATCGCTCCATTCCATGAGGTCTGCAACCACAGGATATCAAACCCCGCGGCCGCCCCCATAGAATCTTGTCCCGGCCATCCACGTCGTCCGGCTTGGCCGAGGCCCCAAGGCTTTGCCGATCGGGCGCCAACAGCGCAGGGAAGGCCGCTGCGGCGGGCCGACGTGGATGGCCGGGACAAGCCCGGCCATGACGGACAGGGCCGCAGAGCGGCGCCAACCGTTTCATTCAAGGAGGTCGGCCGAAGGCCGGTGCTGAACTAACCAACTAGGCAATTGCATGCTTTCCCAGACTGGAAATCAAACCGCGCGCATCGAGTCGCTCGCCCGCGCGGTGCAACTTCAATTGACGGCGATGCCCGCCGCGGCGCCCTTTCTCACGGATTGGCCGCACCTCCCAGCGACCCGTCCGACGCAAGTCGGGCGACTTCCGGTTTGTCGCTGGCTCGCGAGCCTCGAGCCGCTCGCCGCGCCCGCGACCCGCGCGCTGGTGCGAGATTTCGTCGCCGCGGCGGACATCCTTGAATGGCGGCAGACCTATTCGGCGGCCGATTTCGGTCCCGAATTTCTCGAACGCTACGGCTGGACGGAATTGGTCGGCCTGCGCGGTCCGATCGGAAGCGAGAAGGTCGCCTGCGGCTTCCTGATGCTCGGCCCCGAGACCGAGTATCCCGCCCACGCGCACGAAGCCGAGGAAATCTATCTGCCGCTCGCGGGCGAGGCGCTGTGGATGCGCGGCGAAGAGAGCTTCCTCGCGCGGGCGCCGGGCGCGATGATCGAGCATTCCTCATGGACGCCGCATGCGACGACGACTCGGGAGGATCCCTTGCTGGCGCTCTACGTCTGGCGCGGCGGCGACCTGGCGGCCAAATCAGAGATCGTTGGGAAAGAACCGGTCACGCCGCGTCGTTGACGCGACGGCCTGGCGGGCGAAGCTGGGGAGGGTCGCCACGATCTCGTAGGACCATCGGGAGACTTTTCGTCTGTAATGCGTCAGCTGACGCTTGACGGCGGCGTAACTTAGAGGAACTGAAAATCCCGCCGAATTTCGGCTTTCACCGTTTGGAAGGGGACAGGGCTGGGACCTGCGCGATGACGTTGACGCGGAACTGGCGGCTCACGTTCCGAGTGACCGAGCGTCGATCGATCGTCGACCTCGACCTGGAGGATTATCATTGATGGCAATCACGGTTTCCCCTCATTTCGCGGTCCACCCCGGCGAATGGCTGCGCGCGGAGATTGTCGCCCCTCATGGACTCAGCGTGACGGAGCTGGCGCGGCACTTCGGGGTCTCCCGTCAGGCGATGAGCACACTTCTCAACGGCCGCGTCGGCCTCGGCGCGGATATGGCGATCCGCTTCGAGAAGGCGTTCGGCTTGAGTGCGGATACGCTTCTGCGCATGCAGACACAGCATGACCTCGCATTGGCGCGACGGCGCCAGGACGGAATCAAGGTCGCCAGATTGCCCGAGTCGCTCGGGACGCGGCCTAGCGCCCGAAACATACGGCGCGCGCAACCGGGATTGCCCCTTCACTCCGCGTCGCTCTTGGCGAGCACGATCGTTTCGACGAGCGAGTCGATTGGTTCCGGCCGGTCCGCCAAGCGCTGTTTCAGACCGATTTCCAACCGGTCGCTGAAGGCGCGCCGCCGCTCGGTCTCGCCACTTTGCGCGAGCGCGCCGGCGAGCGTCGGCGCGAAGACGGTTCGGAAGAAGAGCGCGTGCGCGCTCGCCAGCGCGTCCTCGTCGCCGTCGCGCTGATAGTTCACCCAGGCGGCGTCCGGCAGCGAGTTCGTCTCGCAATGTTCGACCTTCAGCTCCATGAATTTTCCGCCGCGCGCGAAGGGGGCGAGAAGATCGCGCCTTCGCCGGGGCCACGCGCCGATCACCATTCGCGCGCGTTCATTCTGCGTGAGGGCGCCCTCGCCAACCATTTCCGTGAGCACCGCATTGGCGTGGTCCATGATGTCTTCGAACCCGCTGTCTTCGTCGTCGCTGGCGGCTGGGACGCTGACGACCAGACGGCCGCCGGCGCGCAGCTCGCGGGATCGCAAGGAAAGAAAGCGCTCCCAATCGCGTGCGCCTTGCTGGTCGAACGCGGCGCGCACTTCGCCGGTGCTTCTCGAAACGAAGAAATGGCCGGGAATCCGCGTGGGAATACGACTGACCCACATGGCGGCGTAGGAACTCCAACCAATATGGACGCCGCCGGGCGGGAGAACGTTTTCGTAAAACGACCGGCCGATCGCGCAGGGAAATACGTTCGGCTGATTCAGGACATAACGCTCCGGATCATCTTGCAGCGTTTCGAACAGCGCGTTGAAGTCGTTCGCCGGCAAGTCGACGTGATAGACCACGATGGGCCGGTCAGGGCCTCGGCGCGCCCGCAGGGCTTCGATCGCGATGCGCATCGGAGCGAGCGAATTCTTTCCCTGCGACGATCCATAGTCGGCAATGACGATGGGCTGGTCGCTGGTATCGAGCGGCAGGGTTCGAACCGCCCTCTCGAAGAGAGGCAGTGCAAAAGCGCCGCCGCTCGCGGGAAGCTCCGCGTGTCTGTTATAGGCGCCTCCACCCTCCATGGCGCCTGATGGAGGCGTAGATTCCGTCATTGCGACCTCCGGCAAATCCTTCGCATTTGCCTCGGAGAAGAAGCGCTCCAGGGTCTCCAACTGTCCCTCAGTGTGGATGGCTCCGCTGTCGGCGTCAAGAACCCGGAACTGGCGAGCAGACTGCGGGTGGCTGGGAGCAGCGCTAGATCGTGAAGTCGGTCGTTCAGGCCAACGGAAAATTCTCTCCCAGGTGCCCGGATGGCTACGCAGCGGGTTCGAAACCGCATTGTCCTTCATATGCGCGCGCAAAGGCGAAAGTCCGCTATGGAAATATTCCAGTTTGCACAGCGCCGCCGTGAGCGCGCCGGGGTGGTCGATCAATTCGACCGCGATGGCGTCGGCGGCGAGTTCACGGTCCCGCGACACGGCAAAGTAGAGTAGACGCGCCAAAGCGGGCGCGGCGACGAGCAGCAAGGCGCGAGGCCACGCGTGAGCCGCCGCCGCGACCAGCGGAGCGCAATTTTCGAGGCCCTCGAATTTTCCGGCGTGGGCGTCGAGATATGCGGTCAGACGCCGTAGACTATCGGCGCCCATATCCGAGACCAGGGCGACCGCCGCCGCTGTTTCCGCCGGCATTTGACTGAAAGACCCCGGCGACATCGTTTGCGGCGCGCGACTCTGAATGCGTGACAAAACCGGCATGATGTCCTGAAGTACGGCGGCGACCATCCGCAAATCTTCGCCGGGTCGCGGCATGCCTCTCGGCGAGCCCTGTGAGACAAAGGCGCTCTGCTGGGGATAAGCCATCGTGTGCTCCTCGTGAATGTGGGCGAATTGAAGAATAAGCGAAAGCGGGCGGGGAAAACGCCCCGCCCGCCGCTCGTCCGTTACATGCGCTGTGCGCCGAACGGCTGGCCGCCGTAGCCCTGCGAAATGGCCTCGGCCAACTGCCGCGCGATTTCGTTGACGTCATGATGGCTGAAGTGACGTTGTTGGGGCTGCTGATAATTGTGCCAGGGATTTTGCAGCGGACCGGCGCCATAGGCTGCCTGCCCCTGCCAACCAAGACCCTGCTGACCGAATCCGCCGGCCTGGCCGAGCGTCGGCCAACCAAAGCCGGCCGGGGCTCCTTGTTGCTGTACGGATTGTAGAACCTGCGGGATCATTGGCAATATCTGGCGAACAACTTCGCTGACATCCTGAGGCGACAGCGATCGTTGGTTGAACCCGAAACCACCTCCGTATGCGGCCATCGGATGATACTGCTGATACTGCTGGTTCTGCTGCGCCTGAGCGATGATCTGGGGCAGCACCGGAACAATCCGCTGCAGAATGGCGCCGACGTCTTGTTGCGTCAGTTGACGCTGTGGCGCGGCCCAATTCAGGCCCGCTGCATACGGGGCGCCTCCAAGAGGCGTTCCGAAGGCTCCTTGCCCAAAGGCTCCTTGACTGACGGATCCTTGACCCAATCCAGCCCACGGCTACGGATTTGAAAACACGCTCCATTGCGAGTTGTCGGAATACATCATGTCGACTTCCTTCTTTCGCGTTAGATTCTTGCCGAGCTCGATCCAGATGGTTGGTTCAGGCGCCGCCAAGGATTTGCGCACTACAACCACAACTCGGTTGATTCATGGCGTCGGCAGCCACGTAATGGCGCGAAATTGGTTTCGCGCTTCGCTCGGCAATCGGAGCGAGCCGAGCCGTTGGCGCAGGCCTGCGGCATCAAACAGAAATCAGGCATTTTTGGTTGTAGATGAATGATTTGGTGATTGAACGTCGAACTCGATCGCATCGTCGTCTTGCCGTCGCACACGACCGAGACCTCCAAGTTCGCAAGTTGACATTTATGTGAAGAGTCGTGAGTTTCCGAGAAAAAAAGTCGAGCGGTCGACGACCAGCCCGCCCACCCGGAGCGATCTCGCCTTGGCGCGTCAGCGCCGGCGTGGCATCAAGGTCGAGAGGCGGCTCCCAGCCACGCGAGCCGCGCGCCAGCGGAGTAAGTTAAGTAATGCCGCGGTTCGATCAGAAAATCGCATCCGAACTCGCCTACGCTGCCTGCCGGGGCGCGGGCGCGAGCGAGGCAGTAGCGCGGTCGCTGGCCGAGGCGACGATCTCAGCCGAACTCCGCGGAAAATCCGCGGTCGGGTTTCGGCATTTGGTTGATTACCTGGCCGCGTTGGCGGAGGGGCGGATTGCCGGCGCCGCGGAGCCGGAGCTTTCCTCCCCTGTCGCGGCGATCATCCGGTCCGACGCCCGCGGCGGGATCGCGCAACTCGGATTCGACCGCGCGTTCGATGATTTGCGACAACGTTGCACCGCTTGGGGCGTCGCGATCTTCGCGCAGCAAAACAGCTGCACCACGGGCGAACTCGGCTACTACGCTCGCCGCCTCGCAGAGGCCGGCTTCGTCGCCCTCGCCGCGACCAACGGCCCGGCGCTGATGACAGTCCCTGGCGGGGTCGCTCCGGTCTATTGCACCAATCCGCTCGCTTTCGCCGCGCCGGTCGAAAACGGGCCGCCGCTGGCGATCGATCAGGCGAGCAGCGCCACGGCGTTCGTCAACGTCCGAGAGCGTGCGGAACGCGGGGAGAAACTGCCCCCGGGTTGGGCGGTCGACGAAAACGGCCGCGAGACGACGGATGCTCACGCGGCCATGAAGGGCGCGCTGCTGACGTTTGGCGGATCGCGCGGGGCGAATATCGCGCTGATCGTCGAAGTCCTCGCCGCCGGTTTGACCGGAGCGAACTGGTCGCTCGATGCGCCTTCGTTCGCGAGCGGCGCCGATCCGCCCGGCGCCGGACTGTTCGTCGTCGCCATCGCGCCGAAATTGCTCGCGCCGGATTTCGCCGGCCGGCTCGAGCGTCAGCTCGCGCGGCTGGCCGGCATGGGTGTCCGTATTCCCGGCCGCGGCGCAAATGCAGGCGGCCGAGACCTCGAGATCGAATTGTCCTCGCAACTGGTCGAGACTATCGAGGCCTATCGAAATCGTGGGCCGTTTTGACAGACAGGCCGTCACTCCGGGGGTTACGGTGACGGTGTACTTATCTCCTCCGCGAGCAG
The DNA here is from genome assembly GCA_049287975.1 of Roseiarcus sp. Taxonomy (GTDB): domain Bacteria; phylum Pseudomonadota; class Alphaproteobacteria; order Rhizobiales; family Beijerinckiaceae; genus Roseiarcus. The sequence continues at coordinate 54 of JBAQGU010000686.1, read as the reverse complement.
CGCTCGCTTGTGCAACGCAAAAAGTGCACTGTCACCGTAACCCCCGGCGCCGCA